>CAMWRN010000011.1 GCA_947176675.1 uncultured Clostridia bacterium
GCTCCCTCTTTCCTTGACCCTCTCCCTCCCCTGCTACGCTATGTGTTTTATCTAAACTATCTAAAAAACTTTTTAGATAGCGTTGGGAGAGGGGTGTAGGATTAAGGAGGTAGGGGGTTCGGGGTCAGGCACATAATAACAATTACAAGAACATTAAATTAAGACAAAGCAACATCCCACACCCAAAACCGCACAAAACAAAAAGGACGGGCAACCCCCGTCCTCAAACAAAAACCTCAAATCTCCGCATGAGCATGTCTCGTAACATGACACCCGATATTAACCGCCGCGGGAAGTCCGGCAATATGCGTTGGAGCCTGCTCCACCGATACCGCCAGTGCCGTGGTCGTACCGCCGAAGCCTTGTGGACCTATACCCAGTCTGTTGACCCTTTCAAGTATCCGCTCCTCCATATCCGAGTAAAGCTTCTTTGGATTTTTAACGGAAATATCCCTGCACAAAGCTTTCTTAGCAAGATAAGCACAGTACTCAAAATCTCCGCCTATACCAACTCCCACCACCATCGGCGGGCAGGGATTGCTTCCAGCCTTTGAGACGGTCTCCACAACAAAATCCTCTATATCCGTAATACTTGCCGAGGGTGTAAACATTTTCATTGCCGACATATTCTCGCTGCCGAAGCCTTTGGGACAAACCGAAATATTAACCTTGTCCCCCTCTACGATACGAGTATGCACAACTGCGGGAGTGTTGTCCCCGGTGTTGATACGCTCCAAAGGATCGGAAACTATGGAACAGCGGAGATACCCCTCGGTGTAGCCGCGGGACACGCCTTTGTTTATTGCGTCCGCCAATGAGCCGCCCGCGAAGTGTACGTCCTGACCCACGTCGAGAAAAATAACAGCCATGCCCGTGTCCTGACAGACTGCAAGCTCCTCCCTTTCGGCTGCTTCGATGTTCCGAACCAGGTCGGTCAGAACCTCCCGTCCCGTGGGGGACTGCTCCGTTTTCACTGCGCAGCCTATGCAGTCCGCAAGAGACCTGGGCAGAAAGCGGTTAGCCTGTATGCATAAGTCCCTGACGGTGTTTTCTATTTCGGTTACGTTTATTTCGCGTATCATAGTTTTTACCTCCGGATTTACTCGTCTTGCCCGCTAAATATATTATACATATTGGTATTCAAAAGACCAATAATTTTGTGTGCCATTATGATTACTTATATCCCATACTAAAATTATTCAAACGGAGACAAGCCTTATGCCATGTAAACTATCTTCCCCCCGATAACGGTCATCTTCACATTCGTCATAATTTCAAGAGGATCGCCGTCCGTGACAGCAAAGTCCGCGTCCAGACCTGCGGCAATATCACCCGTAACATCGGCTATCCCCGCGGTCTCTGCGGCGGTGCGGGTTATGGAACGAATACCCTCCCCGCGTGGAAGCCCTGCCTTTACGCAGAATGCCGCGCTTGCGCACAGGTACTGAATGGGAGTTTCGGGGTGGTCGGTGCAAATTGCAGCATTTACTCCGTTTTTGAAAAGTATTCCCGCGTTAGCCGTGGTCTGACCCGCAAGTTCCGGTTTGCCCCGATCGCATATAATGGGTCCTACAACAGCCGAAGCTTTTTTCTCCCCCAGAATATCTGCGACAGTGTGTCCCTCTGTACAGTGGATAAGCACATAGTCCAAAGAAAATTCCTCGGCGATACGAACCGCCGTAAGGATATCGTCCGCGCGGTGACAATGAAAATGAGCTTTAAGCTCCCCCTTGAGAAGAGGTATCAACGCTTCGGATTTTATATCAAATTCCGGAAGAGACTCCTCGTTTTCCTCGGCGGACTGCTTGTCGAGCATATACCGCTTAGCCTTGAACAATGCCTCGCGGATAAGCGCAGCGGTAGCCATTCTCGTCACGGGAGCGGAGTCCTTATCGGAAAATGTAGACTTGGGGTTTTCTCCCAGAGCGAACTTTATTCCTACTCGTCTGACAAGCATTTCGTCGGCGCAGCGTCCCGCTGTCTTGACAGCGATAAGGTCTCCGCCAATGGGATTGGAGGAACCAACTCCTGTAACAACACAGGTTACGCCCGCCTTTACCGCATCGGCAAAATATCCGTCGTTATGGCAAAGACCGTCTATCGTCCGCAGATGAGGGGTAACAGGATCGCTGTCCTCGTTCACGTCCTCGCCCTCCGCACCCTGACCGTCGCCGATAAGCCCCATATGGGTGTGAGCGTCGATAAAGCCCGGATAAAGTCTCATGCCGTGGAGGTCGATATCTCCCTCGGAAATTTTTATGGGAGTTCCTCCGGAAACGGAAGCGATTTTTCCGTTCTTCACTTGGACGTATCCGCAAGGGATAAAGCTTAAGTTTCCTGCCTGCGGGTAGATTTTTGCGTTATAGAAATACATTTTTACACTTCCCCTAATTAGGACAAGCCGCACTCGTCATAGTCTTTCCAGCGCTCGTTGTGACGGTAAGCGGTTATAAGCTTGTAAACGATAAATCCCGCCGATACCAGAAAGAGCACCAGCGCAGCCGATACGGGAACGGCAGTTCTCAGAAAATCAAGGGTATCCTTTTTGCTGTCATAATTTTTATCCATAGCCATTTGGTCATTCTCCTTTTACGGTTTTATTTTATTATAATATATTTTGGAAAAATAGTAAATAGTTTTTCGGTAATTTTCACAAAAGAAAAGCCTCCGCCGTGAAAAAGCGGAGACTTTCCAAAATGTTTGCCGATCCTCAAGAGCAGCCTGTTCAGCAGCCAATCTTTCGATATGCACGCATATGCACAGGTTTGCAGCGGAAATCAACCAATGTATATAGAAATTTATCTGTCGATCATATCAAATCTATCCAATTTCTCTAACATGGCAAGCGAGCGGTAGGTTTCATACTTGATCTGTAATTTCTGCAATTCTTTGTCATCGCCAAAGGACCAGCCCAGAGGCCACCGACCGTCGTTCTTCTGCTGACCCATTCTGTATTCAAGCGAATCAAGAACCAAGTCCTTTACAGCGGAATATATGATACTCTTCGGGTGTCCTGCTACATCGCAGGGCAAATGAACATAGTCCTTGTCTGATTTTGCAAAATCAAGCTCCATAAAAGCTGTAGGGTTCTGACATAAAATTGATGTCAGCTTGTCTGCGGTTTCCTTGTCTTTCAAGCAAGGTACAAACCATTGAAAATACTCAATATCATACGGTTCGCCCTTGTCGAAAATTTCTTTATTGTAATCGGGCGAATTTTTATCCCAATAACGCATGATATGCTCAGTTGGATATTTTATTATATCGCTGTATAATTCTTTCGGTACAAGCTCTGAATAATACGATACAAATGCAGCAAAGCACACTTTTTGATTGGCGTCGTATTTTTTTATTCGTTCGTCCTCATTTTCTATCGGCGTCGTATCTTCTCCGCTGTATCTGACCCAGTAGCAATGAACGCCGTCGTTGACTTCGGGGACTACGACTTCTCCCCAGTTCCCAATTTCGGGAATATAAAGTCCTAAAATATATTTCATCATATTTTGGATAAGCGGGTGATCGGCAGGAGGCTTTTCTTTCAGATTTAAAATATATTTTACAGCGATCTCGGTAGATTTCAAACAAGGTCCCAGATAATCAAATTCATAATAAATACCGCCGCCGAATCCGCCGTTTTCGTGCTGATATTTTTGCAGCACATTTAAAAATTTATCAGTGTCATTATCCTCGAAAAGATATCTGAACCAAGCGCGGTTTATGTCGTCCCCGTTGGCAAATATATAATCCCGTGCCTTTATAAAATTTTCGTGACTAAGCTTGATCATGATTTGCTGTACCTCCTGTTGGTTCTGTATTGTAAAAATCCGACATCATTTCAATAAAACAACAAGCTCGCTGTAAGTATCGTCAATATTCTTCTGTACTTCCGCAGTGCTTTCGGGCGTTCCGTAGCCTCGGTAAAAGCCTTCTGTTTTCATGGTAAGATATAAAAGAAGATCGTACCACAATATTCTGCGTTTTTCTGCATATGAAAATTCGGTCTGCCCGTACCCTTTCAGCACATTGATATTCCTCTTATCGCTTCTGAAAAGAGCATCGAGCAGCGGTTCTGCCCACATTGCGCGCTCCCAGTCGATGATACCGCAGGTATTAATTTCTTTTAATTGTCTGAATGTATGATATCTTCTTTACGAATTTCAAAAACAAAATCAGAACCATTTATTTGCTTTATTCCTATATTATTTTTATTACAAGAATAACATTCTATTTATGCCTATGTTCCATTTTGTCAGAAATACTACCATCTTTGTTAATCTTTCTTGTTGCTTTAATAACAGAGCCATCTGGCTGATCATATATTTTTGTAACACGTGCTGTGTGTTTTCCTGCAAATGTTTCCACTTTACTCGGTGCGTTTGTGCGAGATGTCAGAGAACTGTTGCTTTTTACCAATTTGCCCATTAATTTATCTCTCCTATTGTATGATATAAAAATATATTTATTTGCAAAAGGCTGAATTAATAGAAGAGAACCTCGAAAGTATCATCCCTCAAGGTTCTCATTCTAGTTAAGCATTATTGAGTTCATTTTCAGTAAAATTAAAATTTACTTTACAGAAATGAATTCTCACGGTGCATTACTTCTGATCCTTAATTGCAGCCTGTGCAGCAGCCAGTCTTGCGATAGGCACACGGAAAGGCGAGCAGGATACGTAAGTCATGCCAAGGCTGTGGCAGAACTCAACAGATGTGGGATCGCCGCCGTGCTCACCGCAGATACCGATGTGCATTTCGGGACGAACCTTTTTACCCATTGTGATAGCCATTTCCATGAGCTTGCCAACGCCTGTCTGGTCGAGCTTAGCGAAAGGATCGTTCTCGAAGATCTTAGCGTCATAGTAAGCATCAAGGAATTTGCCTGCGTCGTCACGGGAGAAGCCGAATGTCATCTGTGTAAGGTCGTTTGTACCGAAGCAGAAGAACTCAGCTTCCTTAGCGATCTCGTCAGCTGTAAGAGCAGCACGTGGAATTTCGATCATTGTACCAACCTCGTACTTGAGGTCTGCGCCTGCGTTCTTGATAACCTCGTCGGCAGTTGCAACAACGATATCCTTAACGTACTTAAGCTCCTTGATCTCGCCAACCAGCGGAATCATGATCTCGGGTACGATATTCCAGTCGGGGTGATTTTTCTTAACGTTGATAGCAGCCTTGATAACAGCCTTTGTCTGCATCTTAGCGATCTCGGGATATGTTACTGCAAGACGGCATCCGCGGTGACCCATCATCGGGTTGAACTCGTGGAGGGAAGCGATGATAGCCTTGATAGTATCAACGGACTTGCCCTGTGCCTTTGCAAGAGCCTCAATGTCAGCTTCCTCTGTAGGAACAAATTCGTGGAGAGGAGGATCCAGGAAACGGATTGTAACGGGGTTGCCCTCAAGTGCCTCGTAGAGAGCCTCAAAGTCGCCCTGCTGCATAGGTTCGATCTTGTCCAGAGCAGCTTCTCTTTCCTCAACTGTATCGGAGCAGATCATCTCACGGAATGCTGCAATTCTGTCAGCCTCGAAGAACATATGCTCTGTACGGCAGAGACCAATACCCTCTGCGCCAAGCTCGCGAGCCTTCTTAGCGTCCTTAGGAGTATCTGCGTTTGTTCTAACCTTAAGCTTTCTGTACTTGTCAGCCCAAGCCATGATTCTTCCGAACTCGCCTGCGATCTGAGCGTCAACTGTAGCGATCTGACCGTCGTAGATGTTACCTGTTGAACCGTCGATAGAGATCCAGTCGCCCTCGTGGTAGGTCTTGCCTGCCAGCTCGAACTTCTTGTTCTCTTCGTCCATATTGATAGCAGCGCAGCCGGATACACAGCAAGTACCCATACCGCGTGCAACAACAGCAGCGTGAGAAGTCATACCGCCGCGGACTGTCAGGATACCCTGAGAAGCCTTCATACCTGTGATATCCTCGGGAGAAGTCTCAAGACGAACAAGAACTACCTTTTCGCCCTTAGCCTTCCAAGCCTCTGCGTCCTCTGCTGTGAATACTACCTTACCGCAAGCAGCTCCGGGAGAAGCGCCCAGACCCTTTCCAACGGGTGTTGCAGCCTTAAGTGCAGCAGCGTCGAACTGGGGGTGGAGAAGCGTATCAAGGTTTCTGGGGTCGATCATAGCAACAGCTTCCTGCTCGGTTCTCATGCCCTCGTCAACAAGGTCGCAAGCGATCTTAAGAGCAGCCTGAGCTGTTCTCTTACCGTTACGAGTCTGGAGCATATAAAGCTTGCCGTGTTCAACGGTGAACTCCATATCCTGCATATCGCGGTAGTGCTTTTCAAGTGTGGAGCAAACCTCTGTGAACTGCTTGAAAGCTTCGGGGAACTTCTGCTCCATCTCGTTGATGTGCATAGGAGTACGAACGCCTGCAACAACGTCCTCGCCCTGTGCGTTTGTAAGGAACTCGCCGAACAGACCCTTTGCGCCTGTTGCGGGGTCACGTGTGAAAGCAACGCCTGTACCGCAGTCGTCGCCCATGTTACCGAACGCCATGGACTGTACGTTTACGGCAGTACCCCATGAGTAAGGAATGTCGTTGTCACGGCGGTAAACGTTAGCACGGGGGTTGTCCCATGAACGGAAAACAGCCTTTACAGCGCCCATGAGCTGCTCCTTGGGATCGGAGGGGAAGTCCTCGCCGATCTTGGACTTATACTCAGCCTTGAACTGTGTAGCAAGTGTCTTGAGGTCGTCAGCAGTAAGGTCAACGTCCTGCTCAACCCCCTTTTCTTCCTTCATCTTGTCGATGAGCTGCTCGAAGTATTTCTTGCCGACCTCCATAACAACGTCGGAATACATCTGGATAAATCTTCTGTAGCAGTCCCAAGCCCAGCGGGGGTTGTTGGACTGCTTAGCCATAACCTCAACAACGTCCTCGTTAAGACCGAGGTTAAGGATAGTATCCATCATACCGGGCATTGAAGCTCTTGCGCCCGAACGAACGGAAACGAGAAGAGGATTCTCCTTGTCGCCAAATTTCTTTCCTGTAATTCCTTCCATTTTGCCGATGTACTCATTGATCTCGGCAAAAATTTCATCATTGATCTTTCTTCCGTCCTCGTAGTACTGAGTACAAGCCTCGGTAGTGATAGTGAAGCCCTGAGGAACGGGGAGACCGATATTGGTCATTTCGGCAAGGTTTGCGCCTTTACCGCCCAGAAGCTCTCTCATGTCTGCATTGCCCTCGGAGAAGAGATAACAATACTTTTTAGCCATTGGTATTACCTCCAAAAATAAAATTTGCTTCGTGCTGTCTAACTTCATACCAATTTATGGTATTTAATTTGCACACGACCATAAGTATATTATAACAGATAATCCTTCCATTTTCCATACTGATTGGCAGGAAATTTAAGAGCCATTTTTTGTGCAACTTGCACAATTCACCCAAAACAAACGGAAACAGGCCAAATACGCTTGAAATTTTCTGGGAAATGTGCGATAATAGAAAATATAGATTTAAAGTGCAGAGAGCAGAATTTATTGCTTACGCAAAGATTTTTTGAGCTTTAACAAAGATCAAAAGGATGAAGAATATGAAAGAGACATTTGCCGTTCCGGCTGTCGGAGCAATCATTATAAAAGAAACCGACGGTGACAAATACGTTCTGGTACAGAACAGAAAAAAGAATAACGGTGACGGAATGGACGGCTTGCTGGAGATACCTGCGGGGAAAATAAGGGAATATGAAAATATTTTTGAAGCTCTGCGCAGAGAAGTCCTTGAAGAAACTGGCTTGCGCATTACAGCTATACAAGGAGAAAAAGACAGTCGGTTTTCAGATGTGAACGGCAATAAGACGATGATGTTCTCACCTTATTGCGTAACGCAGAATTTGTCGGGCGCATACTCAATAATTCTCAGCACATTTCTGTGTGAAGCGGAGGGAGAATTGCTTGAACGAACAGATGAGACCGAGAATATTCGCTGGATGAAATGCAATGAATTAAAAGAAATTGTTGATAATTCTCCCGACAGTATTTTTTTGATGCACGTCAATGCATTGAGAAAATTTTTAGAAAGTACAGAAGTATCGGCATGATTATAAATACTAATTTATGTTAACATATAGAGAGGCAACTGTATTCAGCCTCTGACAAAGGAGTATATTTATTATGAGCAACACACTTCCCAACGCAAACTGTGCCGTCATTCTGGCGGGAGGACAGGGAAAGAGAATGAAGTCGGAGCTGCCCAAGCCTATGTTCGAGGTATTGGGCGAGCCGATGCTTGAATGGGTAATGTCAGCCTGCGAAAAAGCGGACGTTAAAGATATGTGTATTGTAAAGGGTTACAACGCTCAGGTCATCGAGGATTACATCGGCGACCGCTGCGCTTCCGTTTTGCAGCCTCAGCGCATGGGTACGGGTCACGCGGTAATGATGGCTGTTGACTGGTTAAAAGAACGTCTTGACGGAAACGTGCTTATCCTCTGCGGCGACGCTCCCTTTATCGACAGCGACACCATTACCGCTTCATTGGAACAACACATCAGACAGAACAACGCTGTTACCATTATCACATCGGAAGCGGACGACCCAAAGGGCTACGGACGTATCCTCCGCAGCGCAAACGGCGTTACGGGGATAGTCGAGGACAAGGACGCCACCGCCGAGCAGAAAGCTATACGGGAGATAAATTCGGGAGCATACTGGTTCAAAACGGAGCGTCTCCTTGAAGCTCTGAACGAGATAAAGCCCAACAATTCCCAAGGAGAATATTACCTTACCGATTCGGTCTATATACTTATAAATCATGGTTTCCGCGCAGACGCTTACGTTTCTCCCAATCCCAACGTTGTTTTGGGCGCGAACGACCGCAAGGGTCTGCTTAAACTGAACGATACCGCAAGAAACGCCGTTATCGACAAGCTTATGGAGGACGGCGTGGAATTCTTCTGCACCGACGGAGTTTCCATCGGCAGAAATGTTGTTATCGGAGCAGGTACAACGATTTTGCAGGGAACGATAATCCGCGGCGATACCGTTATCGGGGAGAACTGCGTAATAGGTCCCAATTGTCTTATTGAGGACTGCGCCGTGGGAAACGGCGTGACATTGAACAGCGTTCAGGCATATCAGTCACGCATTGACGACGGGGCTAAGATAGGTCCGTTTGTCCATATAAGACCTAACAGCCACATTATGGCAAAGGTCAAGATAGGCGATTTCGTGGAGGTCAAGAATTCCACCGTCGGCGAAAGGACTTCAATTTCCCACCTTACCTATGTTGGCGACACCGACGTGGGTTCAAACGTAAACTTCGGCTGCGGAGTCGTCACCGTTAACTACAACGGCGAAAACAAATTCCGCATCGCTATCGACGACAACGCTTTTATAGGATGCAATACAAACCTTGTGGCTCCCGTAAAGGTGGGCAAAAGCGCTTACACTGCGGCGGGCACAACGGTCACAAAGGACGTTCCCGACGGCGCGCTTGCGATCGAGCGGGGAGAGCTCCGCTTCAAAGAGGGCTTCGGCGACAAGCGCCTTAAAAACAGGAATAAAAAATAGTCAAACTAGGGGTGACCAGGATGTCCGAAATGAATATCGCGCTGCGCTTTGAGAAAGAAAAGCTGTTTTCCGAAGCGGAAATTTTTCTTGACAAAAACGTCTCGGAGCTTTCCTTTATCCTTAACAGCGGACTTGAGATAAGCAGTATCTCCTGCGGTGAAAATTCCGCCGACTTGCAGGTTGAGTCGGTATATGAACCGCTGTTCTGTGCGGAGGTAAAAAAGTATTCCGTAAAATGCAGCTTCGATTTCGGCACGGTCAGAATTTGTTACAGCGGCGGAATAAGCGGCTGGCATAACATTATAACCGGTGACATCATCGAGCTTAACCGTTACGGCGTGTGGTTTCCGTGCGAGCTGTCATGCGGAGCCAAAAGTGCTGTGACCGTCAGCGGCTGCGGAGAGTATTTCCTCGTAAAAGGCGAACCGGACGGAGATTTGTGGCGCTATAGCGCCGACGAGTGGGATATGAACCTGATACTTTACAAAAGAAACATACTGCAAACCGTTTCGGGAAAATATATCAGCATTTACTTTGCGGACAATTCGCTCGATGATGCTGCCGAATTTTCAAAAAATATTTTTGAGGACGTTCTTGACTACTATACAAAAGAGCTTTTCCGCAGCGAATACTGCGGCGGACATACGGAAATGGCGTGCTTGTATCCCGCATTAAAAAGCGGCGGAGCATACAAGCGTTACGGTCTTATCGTCTGCATTACACCCGGTACGGACGAGAAGGAAGCTGTCGGGGTAAACGCTCACGAGCTTGCCCATGAATGGTGCCGCGGCGCGGACTGCGGAAGCTGGGAGGACTGGCTCAACGAGACAACGGCGGAATGGTCTATGCTTTTGTACTGCCTTGACAGGAACAAGACGGAAATATTTGACGCAATAATAACCGAACACAGGTCAAAATATCCCGAATTTCCGCCCGTAAGAACAGAGGACGGCAGCCGACCCGAGGGTGTGCATACCAGGGGTACAGTGCTGTTTTACAAGCTGTACAAAGCTTTCGGAGCGGAGACGATAAAGTCAATAATAAGAATTTTCGTCGGACTTGACGTTAAAACCACCGACAAGCTTCTTGATGAAATGAATGCCCGCGGCTTGTCCGAAGCTGCCTCCGCGCTTGAAAAAATGCTTATATAAAAGCTTGGGAACATAATTTCTCCGCTTGCAGTTTGCATACGGGACTAAACATAAAAAACGTAAAAATCCACACATTTACCAATTTTGAAAAGGGGACTTCTAAACATGAATCTTCACGGCAAGGATATCAAGATCTTCACCGCAAACTCCAATCCCAAAGTAGCAGAGGAGATCGCGAAAAATCTAGGACTGCCTTTGGGCGAATCGGAAGTTGTAACATTTTCCGACGGAGAGGTAAGCGTTTCCATCAAGGAGAGCGTCCGCGGTTCGGACGTTTTTGTGGTACAGTCCACAAGCTCTCCCGTAAACGATCATCTCATGGAGCTGCTCATTATGATCGACGCTTTCAAGAGAGCCTCCGCGGGACGTATCACCGCGGTAATTCCATACATGGGATATGCCCGTCAGGACAGAAAGGCAAAGGCAAGAGATCCGATCTCCGCAAAGCTTGTAGCCGATCTTATCTCCGTTGCGGGAGCTGACAGAGTACTTTCCATGGATCTGCACTGCTCTCAGATACAGGGCTTCTTCAATATCCCCGTGGATCATCTTCTCGGCGTACCTATCCTTGCCCCCTACTATGTGGAAAAATTTAAGGACTTTAAAGAGGACGTTATGGTGGTTTCCCCCGACTTGGGTTCGGTAACAAGAGCGCGCAACTTTGCACAGCGTCTCGGCGTACCCTTTGCCATTGTGGACAAACGCCGCCAGAAAGCCAATGTGTGCGAGGTAATGAACATCATCGGCGACGTAAAGGGCAAAAGCGTTGTCCTTGTGGACGATATGATAGACACCGCAGGCACGCTCTGCAACGCGGCAAAAGCTATTCTCGACATCGGCGGAGCAAAGGAGGTTTATGCCTGCGCGACCCACGGCGTACTGTCGGGACCGGCTATAGAACGTATCCGCGACAGCGTTATCAAGGAGCTTGTGCTGCTTGATACCATTGCGCTTCCCGAGGAAAAGAAGCTTGACAAGATCACCGTACTGCCGGTTGCTCCCGTGTTTGCACAGGCTATTCGGCGCATTTACGAGGATAAGCCTGTATCCCCGCTGTTCAACACATAAGTCCGTAAAACACCTTTCAACAAAATATAACCATTTACCTGCTCGGTATATTCCGAGCAGGTTATTGCGGTTTACAGCAAATATACGGTTCTGTACATCAGCCAAGGAAAATTACCCCGAAAGGAAAACCGAAATGAGCATTTTCGACATCTTCAACCAACTGAACAAAGAAAAAGCCGAACCCGCAGGTCAGCCCGACTATATAATAGCGGGACTTGGAAATCCCGGCGAAAAATACGAAAACACACGCCACAACGCAGGCTTCATGACGCTTGATAAACTTGCTGAAAAATGCGGCGTACAGCTTAAAAAGATACGCTTCAAGTCTCTGACTGCGGTTGCCGCTGTGAACAGTGTGAACTGTCTGCTTATGAAGCCAACTACCTTTATGAACAACAGCGGCGAGGCTATTGTAGAAGCTATGAATTTCTATAAAATTCCCCCCGAACGGGTCATAATATGTTATGACGATATCAGTCTGGAGCCGTCTCACATCCGCATTCGGCGCAAGGGCTCGGACGGAGGCCATAACGGTATGAAGTCTATAATTTATCTGACTGGCTTCGACACGTTTCCAAGGATAAAGATAGGCGTTGGAGCAAAGCCGCACAAGGACTACAATCTTGCAGACTGGGTACTGTCACGCTTTACCGACGAGGAAAAAAAGCTTATGGCCGAGGGTACGGAAAAAGCTGTTTCCTCTCTGGAGCTTATGGTTAAGGACAAGACAAGTGAGGCTATGAATAAGTATAACTCCTGACCTTTCGTAAAGGCGGATTCCAGAGCCTCCTGCTGATAATACGGTTATTATCTTGTATTGGTTTGTCTGTTGGAAACAGTCCACAGGACTGTTTCCAAGGGCGGCTTTGCTGCGCACCGCTATAAGGAGGGGCGGTCGTGTTCGCCCCTCCTCGGAATGCTGTCGCATTCCTCACCTCCTGCACCGTTTTAAACGAAAAGAAATTTCGCTCCCTGCGGGAGCGACCAAAGGACTCTGCCCTTTGGAAACTCGCAGCCTTGAAAGGCTGGCGAACTTTTTGCATAAAAGGTCTTTTAGTTATGCGTAATGCACTAGGCTTTCGCTTTTCTTGCTTCTTATTTCTTATCTCTTACTAACAGAAAGGTTCTCTATGGCAAATATTTTTAAAAAGGCGATTGAAAATTTCGCACCGTACAATGATATGCTCGACGCTCTGAAAACGGGTCAGACCCCCGTTTCGGTGTCGGGCGTTTCGGCGGTTCACAAGGCACACTTCGCTCTCGGTCTGCGGAAAGGCTCTCCCGTGCTTATGATCTGCGACAGCGAAGCCGCCGCCACAAAGCTTGCCGACGACATAAACGCGCTGTCGGGAGAGGTCTGCGCCTTTGTATACCCTGCAAAGGACTTCTCATTTACGCCCGCTGAAACAGCTTCCCGCGAATACGAACACATCAGGCTGGGAGTTTTAAGCCGTCTTGCTTCGGACGATCCGAACATTTTTATCTGCGCTTCGGCGGAAGCGGCAATGCAGAGGACTGTCCCCAAAAGCGCACTCCTGCCGAGAACTATGACCGTTGAAGCGGGCGGAACCGTTGACCTTGCCGAACTTACCGCGGGACTTATTGCGGCAGGCTATACCCGCTGCGAAAAAGCGGAGGGAGCAAGTCAGTTTTCCGTACGAGGTTCTATCGCGGATATTTTTCCTGTGGGAAGTCCCATGCCTGTCCGCATGGAGCTTTGGGGGGACGAAATAGACACTCTTTCCTATTTCGATCCGGAGAGTCAGCGGCGCACCGATCCTATTGACAGGATACGCATAACCCCTGCTATGGAGGTGCTTTTCGACAGTCCCGATGTGCTGGCGGAAGCTATCGACAAGCTGTCAGCTTCGCTTCGGGGCAAGCGTGCGGACACGGCAAAAACCGCTCTGACAAGAGATTCTGACCGTGTTAAGAACGGTCTTTCGCTCGGAAATATAGACAAATATCTGCCTCTTGCCTACGAGTCCCCCGCGCTTATTTTCGACTATTTGGCGGAGGACAGTCCCGTGGTTTTCTGCGAGTACAGAAACTGTCTTGAAAAGGCGAAAAACGTTTCCTCTCAGCACGCGGAGGACTTGAAGATACTCCTTGAATCGGGAGAGCTTTGCAAGGGTCTGGAGGACTACCTTGCCGACTTCGGCGAGGTATGCTCAAAGGCGGCGCACTTTCCGCTTCTGCACTTCGATACTTTCCTCCGCGGCGGAGACGACCTGCGGTTCAAGCGGCTGGTGTCCGTTACCGCAAATCAGACCGCTCCGTGGGGCGGCGAGATACGTCAGCTTATCGAGGACCTGCACAACGCCCGCGAAAACGGCTACTCCGCAATAGTTCTGGCAGGGTCTGAAAAAACTCTGCCCATTATCGCAAAGGATCTCCGCGACGAAGGAATCTCCTGCGGAATAATGACCGAAGGCTCCGAACCGAAAGCGGGAACGGTTCTGCTTGCAACAGGGTCGGTGAGCGCCGGCTACGATTATCCCGACATTAAAACTATGCTCATAACACAGGCGAGAGCGGCGTCATCGAAAAAGAAGTTCCGCAAGGCAAAAAAGGGCGAAGAGATAAAGTCCCTTTCGGACATTACGGCAGGGGACTTGGTAGTACACGCTCTTCACGGCATAGGAAAATTCGTGGGTATACGCAAGCTTGAAATGGAGGGCATTGCAAAGGACTATATCACCATTCAGTATGCGGGTACGGACGTTCTGTACGTACCTGTAAACCAGCTTGACATGGTGTCGAAGTATATAGGACCTCGGGACAACGGAGCGGTGAAGCTTAACAAGCTGTCCTCGATGGAGTGGCAGAAAACACGTAACCGTGTGAAAAAAGCTGTCAAGGATATGGCTGACGAGCTTATCAAGCTTTACGCAAAGCGTAGCCAGACACCCGGCTTTGCCTTTTCCGAGGACGACGATTGGCAGCACGATTTTGAGTCCCGTTTTCCCTATACCGAGACTGACGATCAGCTCCGCTCGGTGCAGGAAATAAAAGAGGATATGCAGAAACCCATGCCCATGGACAGACTTCTCTGCGGCGACGTTGGCTTCGGAAAGACCGAGGTGGCGTTCCGAGCGGCTTTTAAGTGCATGGAAGACGGCAAGCAGTGCGCGGTTTTAGCTCCCACGACAGTACTGGCATGGCAGCACTATCAGACCGCCCTGAAACGGTTCGAGCATTTTCCCATGAAGATAGAGCTGCTTTCCCGTTTCAGAACGCCTAAGCAGCAGGAGGAAATTCTAAGGCAGCTTAAAAACGGCGAAATAGACATGATAATCGGTACGCACCGTCTTGTCCAGAAGGACGTAAAATTCAAAAGCCTTGGCCTTGCCATAATCGACGAGGAGCAGCGCTTCGGAGTCGCACACAAGGAACGGTTCAAAGAGACCTTTTCGGGCGTGGACGTTCTGACTCTTTCCGCAACGCCTATTCCCCGTACTCTCAACATGGCGATGAGCGGCATACGTGACATGAGCGTTATCGAAGAACCTCCCGTAGACCGTCACCCTGTCCAGACCTATGTTATCGAACACAACAAGGGCGTAATTGCACAAGCGATAACAAAGGAGCTTAGACGCGGCGGACAGGTGTACTATATACACAACCGCATAGAAAGCATAGACCTTTGCGCGGCTAAATTGCAGGAAATGGTTCCCGACGCGCGTATAGGAGTTGCTCACGGTCAGACAGGAGAGGAAAGACTGTCGGAAATATGGCGGCAGCTTATTGAGCACGAGATAGACATTCTTGTCTGTACCACAATTATAGAGACGGGCGTAGACGTTCCCAACGTGAACACCCTTATTATCGAGGACGCCGACAGGCTGGGGCTTTCACAGCTTTATCAGCTCCGCGGAAGAGTGGGGCGCTCCAACAGAAGAGCGTTTGCCTACTTCACCTTCAGGCGCGGAAAGGCTCTGACGGAGATAGCAACGCGCCGTCTTGACGCGATAAGGGAATTCACCCAGTTCGGAAGCGGCTTCCGCATTGCAATGCGCGACCTTGAAATACGGGGTGCAGGTTCTATTCTTGGCGGAAAGCAGCACGGTCATATGGAGGCGGTAGGATACGATATGTATTTGCAGCTTCTCAACGAGGCCATTGCCGAGGAAAAAGGAGAAGCTCCGCCGCCCAAGCCGGAGGACTGCCTTATCGACATTCAGATCGAAGCTCACATTCCCGAGGACTATATAGAAAGTCTTGCGGGCAGACTTGATATGTACCGCAAGATAGCCGCTCTTCGCACAGACGAGGACAGCCTTGACCTTACCGACGAGCTTATCGACCGCTACGGCGATCCTCCGAAAGCGATACAGGGACTTATTACCGTTGCGCTGACAAGGAACATGGCTTCCGAGCTGACCATAACGGAAATAACCCAGCGGAACGGGATAATGTTTTTCTATCTGAAATCGGCGGAGCTTGAACAAATACAGGCTCTTACGGCGGCGTATAAAGGACGTGTAACTGTCAACGGCGGGGAGAAAGCTTATATTTCCGTAAAGATGAAGAATGAAAAATCTCTCGACCTTATGCGGGAGGTTATTGATATTATGAAGAAAGCGCGGAAACGGTAAAATTTGATTTAGCGCACAACACACTAAGTAACAAACCGTTAGGCGGCAAAGCCGCCGATTAAAGCTGGTCCAGCTGAGCACAGCTGGCGAAGTCCAGAGGCGGAGCCTTTGGTCGCCGTCCGCAGACGGCGAAATTCCCTTTCGTTCGGAACGGTGAAAGGGGTGAGAAATGCGACAGCATTTCGAGGGGGAGCGGACACGACCGCTCCCCCTTTTAGCGTGTTCAGGCAAACTAAATATCTGAAACGTCACAGTGTGACGTTTCAGACGGGACAAAGCTATGTTGCATTAAAAACAGTCCACCGGACTGTTTTCAAGATCCATTTTTCTGCAAACCGTCAAAAGGAGGGGCGGTCGTGTTCGCCCCTCCTCGAAATGGCTGTCGCCATTTCTCACCTCCTGCCCCGTTTCGGACGAAAAGGGATTTCGCTCCCTGCTCAAAACGGCTTTCATCCGTTTGCGACCAGGGGCTCTGCCCCATGGACCTCGCCACCTTTGAAAAGGTGGACGAAACTTTTCCATAAGTTTTGGTTAGATAATGCGCTAAATCAAAATTTATCTTCTCCGATTGACATTTTATCTAAAATAGTATATTATGTAAAGTAATAACATTATTGGGGGAATTTATAATGAGCAACAGATTTTTATCGGTAGTATTCAAGGTGGTCGGTATACTTTACGCCATTCTGGTCGGCGGAGTATCTCTTCTTATGCTGATATGTTCTTTCGGATCGGATTATGACAGGGGAATAGGATTCGGTATGTTTCTGGTATACGGATCGTTGGCGTTTGTCGCGCTTACCATATTTTGGGGATATTCAAACGTTCTTTCCGATCTGGACGATTTGAGAGAATCAAACCGTATGCTTGCGGAACAGAACAGAAAAATGATCCGTATGCTGAAAGCTATGGGCGCTCCCGACTTTGAGGAAAATTCTTCCGGTTACGATCTTTCGGATATATCTTTGTCTGCTCCCGCAAACACAGGAATGTGGGAATGTCCGCACTGCGGTCAGAAGAACCCCAATTCCCAAAGGAATTGCAAGGATTGTGGATACCAGAAATAAAGTCCCGTAAAAATCATCTGTACTATATTAATATATAAATTTTCAAAAAATGAAAAATTAACGCTATTCTGTTGACATCGGCGAAAAAAAGGTGTATTATAATAAGGTATAAGTATTTCTTAAAATCGCTTCCGATAAGCCGCCCGCCGCAGAGGAGGAAGCGAAACCGATCGTCTGCGGAGAATGGACTGGGCAATATGTATTTCGGCAGCGTTAAATTTTTCAAGCACCTTATCTATACAGTATTTTTTACTTGGATAGCCGCAGCTACTTTCCTTGCGGTGTTCTTTGGGTTTAAGTATTTTTCCGAAAAGAAAAATGCCGAGGCTGTCGCAGCAAGCAGCTTCCCGGGCGAGATAGTTATCCCCGACGGCACAAGCGTTGAACGGCTGTTTTTGGTAATGGCATCGAAGAACTACTCCGCAGAGGAAATGCTGGACGTTATCGAAAGCGGCGAGGAAACTGCTTTCATTGAGTACGTCAAGAACTATATCGCGGAAAATCCCGATGCATTTGCCGATGAGGAAAATTCCTCGGGCGGAGCGGCAGGTCTTCCCTCTTCGGGGAGCGAACCCTATATGGAGCTTTATCCAGAGCTTTACGTTGAAAATCCTCCAACAGCTTTCAAGGAGGACAGCGGTACGGTCTACCTTACATTTGACGACGGCCCTTCCGACAGAACAAGCGATATCCTGGAAATTCTTGACAGATATGATATAAAAGCCACGTTCTTCGTTTGCGGCGGAGAGGACGAAAAGTCCCGGCAGCTTATGAAGGATATCGTGAACGCGGGACATACTATCGGCATACACTCAATTTCTCACGACTATGAAAAGATATATGCAAACGTAGAAAGCTATCTGGACGATTTCTATGAGACCTATATGTGCGTCTATAATGCCACGGGAGTCAAACCTCAGATATTCCGATTCCCCGGCGGTTCGATAAATAACTACAACAGATTCACCTATATGCAGATCATCGCGGAAATGACAAGGCGCGGCTTCGTTTACTACGACTGGAACGTAAGCGGCGAGGACGCTGTTCACGGAGCAAACTGGACAAGCATTTACAACAATATCATGTCGGGCATACAAAGCAATACCGCCGACAGGGCGATAGTGCTGCTGCATGACAGCCAAAGCAAGGAGAACACGGTTTATGTTCTTGAGGACGTCATAGACAGACTTCTTGAAGACGGCTATAAGTTTGATAAGCTTGACAATACTGTAAACCCAGCAACCTTTACATACAGAGACTGACTTCTGCCACATTTGGCAAGAAGTACGGACAGTCGGAACAGGAAGCGGGACGGAGCATTTTTGATGCCGGTAAATTTTTCCCCGGGACGGGAATTGAAATATGTAATTAAAGTGTGTAAGAAACTACGGATAAGGAGTATTTAAAATGAGTCTCAAGGACAATTTTAATCAGGCGGTCAAGGAGATCCTCAAGAAGGACGGCCTTGTGGGGGACGACCTTTCAAAGGAGTCAAAAAAGAAATCCGAGCTGGATAAATATATCGACCCTCCGAGAAAAGCGGAGCAGCCCTATGCCGCCGAGCAGCCATACGGTGAAACACAGGATATTATGGCGGACTCCTCTGCGCCCGCAGATAATTTTGGATCGGCGGGAAGCTTCGGCGCCGCAAATAATTTTGCGGCAAACAGCTTTGCGTCGGAACAGGAATTTGAGCCGAGACAGGAGCCTGTCCGTATGCCTGAACCCGAACCTGCTCCTTCGCCGGCACAGAACTATAACGATAACCCATATGTGAAGAACGCTCAGTCGGCAGCAGATTTCGGCGCAAGACCCTCTCAGCCTTTTGCTCCCGATCCGTTCGGAATGGGTGCGCAGGCGCAGAGTCCCCGCAGCTATACCGAACCCCAAAACCTTTACGGCAGCGGAACACAGAATTACGGCGGAGGAACGCCTCCCACACCTCCGAGAATTCCCAACAATCCGCCCCCAAGGTTCGGCGGCGGAAACGATACGCCATACTATGAGACTGAAGAAACTACGATTATTTCCAGAAATACGATCATCGACGGCAATATCCGTTCCTTTGCCAACATCAACATAGACGGAAGCGTAAAGGGCGACGTAAGGATCACCAAGGACATAAATGTAACAGGTAAGGTCGTAGGCGATATAGAGTGCAACAATTCTGTAATGTCGGGCGCGTCAATGCAGGGTAATATCTCGTCAAAGGGTCAGGTGCAGCTTGACCGAGACAGTATCCTGCTGGGCGATATAGGCGCACAGTACCTTGACATGAACGGCAAGATCAAGGGCAACATTGACATCGGCGGCAAAGCCGAGTTCAAGACCGATGCGGTAGTACTGGGAAATATCACTGCGTCCACCATTACTGTTCTTGACGGCGCGACTATTCAGGGTTATGTTAACACCACTTTCCTGCAGGAAAGCACAGCTAACATATTCCCCGAAACTATTGCTGTAACGGAATAACCGCAGCAGAATAATTACCGAATCAAATTATAGCGAGACAAGGGTGCGGACTGTGCTTCTTGAAGTCTGTATCCTTGTCTTTAGTATTATCTCCGATAGGAAAGGACTGAGTAAAATGTCTCCAAATGAAAACGATTTTATGAACGGCGGATTCCTTTCGGAGGAAAACGGCAACGGTGAAAGCGGCGGATACATTCCCAGATTTGAAAGAGATCTGAAAAACGCGGGAGGAGATATTTCCGCGCTTGCCAGAGAAAAATCCTCAGAAAATACCAATACGGCGAGCGACACATCTTCCGTAAGACCGTCGTTGGGAAC
>CAMWRN010000012.1 GCA_947176675.1 uncultured Clostridia bacterium
ACATTATACTACAATTCACCCCATTTGTCAAGGGGGTAAAATGTAAATTTTCAAAAACGTCCTTTACATTTTCAGGCAATTCCAATATAAAAATGCAAACGCCGTATCCCGAAACGCGATTCGGGTACGGCATTTGCATACGGATATGCTATTCCGAAATGCCGATGCGCAGTATTATTCTTCTGAATATCAGGCATACGGCAACTCCCGCTATTCCTATCACAAAGAACAGCATTGCCGCTCCAGAACCCTTTTCGCCGCCGAATATCAATATTGGCAGGCTGTCTTTCGGCAGACCTGCTGCAAGCGGCTCAAACACCTTGTCAACAAGAATTCCCCCAATGAAAAATCCCACGGGTATGGTGAAAAACTGCAAAGTGTTCCTTGCTGAAAAGACTCTGCCCTGCATTTCGGCGGGTATCTCGCTGCGGAAGATAACGTCCATGTTGGCGTTCATAATCGGTATAACTATCCAGCCCAGTACCGCTCCGATACACCATATAAGCGGAGTTTTTCCGAACGCAAGCAGAAAATTTTCCGTACTCATGGAAATAAGCAGAGTATTGCAGATGACCTTAAGCCTGTTTTTCGGTTCGGGCAGGAACGTCACGATTATGCTGCCCGCAAGGGAAGCAAGTCCAACGCAGGTATTCACCGCGCCAAGAGCGGTCTCTCCTCCGTTCGGGTGGGACAGCATCATGGCGGGAAGTGCGGCATCGTAGACTGAAGCAATAAGGTTTATCGCCGCAAGGAAAAGTATCAGCCACAAAATTTTCTTATTGGCTTTTAGCCAGACAAGTCCGCTTTTTGCCGAGGCTAATACGGATTCCTGCTTTTCCCCGTTTTCGTCCTTGGAAATTTCGGGTATCCTTATAAACAGCAGAAGCGCAAGAAACGCCGTCCCGAAGGTCAGCAGATCAATTGCAATGACCGCCTCGATACCCCAAAAGGACATCACCGCCGTTGCGATAGAGGGCGTAAGGATAGTCACAAGCGAGTTTGAAAACGACCGCATACCGCTGGTTTTCTGGTAGTATTTTTCCGGCGTGAGCAGTGTTGTTGCTACCTCCGAGGCAGGCTGCTGAACGGTGTTCATAAGTCCGCCAAGGGCGTTGATGATGTACAGATGCCACGGTTCAAGACTGCCTGTTTTGAACAGTATCAGCACAGCCAGTGTGCTTACGGCGGCAAGACTGTCGCACACAAGCATCGTAGCCTTTTTGTTCCACCTGTCGCTTAACGCTCCCGCGAAAATGCTCATCAGCACATAGGGCGCATAAGAGCATACTGAAAGCATAGCCGTCGCAAGGGCGGAGCCGCTGCTCTGGTACAGGACTATTACCAGCGCAAAGCCCGTCATTGCGCTTCCAAGAGTGGAAAGGGACTGGGTAAGCCAGAGAATAAAAAATGATCTGAGTGATTTAAGTTCGTTAAGTTTCATAATGACCTTGCTCCTTTTTAATTTAGTAACCGAAAGCAAGGTCTGTTCCGCGCTTAAACGCGGTCACGGACGGAATATCAGTCCTCTGTGCAGTTCGTCCGTTCAGACCTTGCACAGAGCGTTGGCAATGCAGAGTATCATTTTTATCACCTTTTCTATCAAAATCAACAAGGTGGGAAACCCCGCCCTGCAATAATATTTGACTGTCGGGCGGCTTACCGCTCGATCTGCTGTTCCCTGTCGGGACCTACGCCTATCATGGCGATCTTACACTCGCACAGTTCTTCAAGACGCTTGATATAGCTCTTGCATATTTCGGGCAGCTCCTCGAAGCTGCGGCATTTTGAAATGTCGTCCTTGAAGCCTGCGTGTTCTTCGTAAACAGGCTCGCAGCCGTCAAGCTCCTCCAGTGTGGCGGGGAAATCCTTTACCACCGTTCCATCGGGCTTTTTGTAAGCAACGCATATTTTCAGAGTGTCCAGACCCGCAAGAGTATCAAGCTTGTTCACCACAAGGCAGTTAAGACCGTTCACCCGAACCGCATGGCGGACGATTACCGCGTCAAACCAGCCTGTTCTGCGGGGTCTGCCGGTGGTAGTGCCGAACTCTCCGCCGTTGTTTCGGATATAGTCGCCGGTTTCGTCGTCAAGCTCGGTGGGGAAAGGACCCTTGCCCACTCTGGTTGTGTACGCCTTTGCAACGCCGTAAACCTTGTCTATTACTGTAGGACCTACACCCGTGCCTATGCATACTCCCGCGGAGATAGGGTGTGAGCTTGTAACATAAGGATATGTTCCGAAGTCGATATCAAGCAGGGTAGCCTGCGCACCCTCGAAAAGGATCTCCTTGCCCGCCTTGTGCGCCTCGTAGGTAAGAACGGAAACGTCGTCAACGTATTTGGCAAGACGCTTTCCGTACTCTGTGTATTCCTTGACGACCGCTTCAACGTCAACAGCTTCTCCGCCGAAAACGTTGGTTATGATGCTGTTTTTCAGTTTTCCCGCGGACCTGGTCTTTTCCGCGAAAATCTCGGGGTGGACAAGGTCATACACGCGGATACCGCTTCTTTCGTATTTATCCATATAGCAGGGACCGATACCCCTCTTTGTCGTGCCTATATCCTGATTTCCTCTGAACTGCTCGGAAAGACCGTCCAGAACGATATGCCATGGCATGATAACGTGAGCTCGGGGATCTATCTTGAAATTGTCGAATGAAACTCCTCTTGCGGAAAGTCCGTCTATCTCTTCGAGGACGACCTTGGGGTCGAGAACAACGCCCGCTCCTATCATGCAGAGAGTGTCTTTATAAAGAATACCCGACGGTATAAGGTGAAGCTTGTAAGTCTCGCCGCCGCTTGCAACGGTGTGACCCGCATTGTTTCCGCCCTGAGAGCGTACAACTACGTCGGCCCTGGAAGCAAGAATGTCGATGACCTTACCCTTGCCCTCATCGCCCCACTGCGTACCGATAACAATATTTGCAGCCATAAAAAAAGCCCCTTTCAAATTCAAAGCTAAAAATGCCGTTTATTATTATAGCAGAAAAAAAATTCCATGTCAAGACTGATAAGGAGCTGTAAATTTTGATTCGGCACATTTAGCGCAGCAAGTAAAAAAGCCTTTGGACGGTTTTGCCGCCTAAAGGCTTTTCATGTTGTACGTTGTTCTCTAAATCAAAATTTACCGTCCTGCCGCACCAATAATTTTATTGATCGGACGTCTGCGCTTTTTTAAGCGTTCCCGCCCATATCAGCATCACCGCCCCCAATACCGCAAGAACGCCTCCTATCCTGTACAGATCGGGAGCAATCACGTCCGCAGCGCATTTCGCTATGCTGCGGAAAAGCTTGTCCCGAATAGGCGCAGGCTGTACTGTGAAAAGAAAGACAGCCGCAGACACCGCTGCCCCTCCCGCAAGCGCCGCTCCGCCGCCCCAACGGAGCATTGCAGAGCTTTTTTTATTTATCGCCCTAAGCAACGGAAGCATTGCCATAGCAAGAGCAGCTGCTCCTATCACTATTGGCATTGAACTCAGCAGCCGCAGCGCGGCAATTCCTCCGCCGCCCATAAGCTCCTCCAGCGAATCGGGGGAAAGCTTGTCCAGAACTGGCTGGACGCTGTCTATTTCGGAAAAAGCCATATTAATGTCGTGCTGTGAAAGCGGTCTGCCCAGCGCGTCGTCGATAAGACTCAAATTTTCACTGAAAACACCTTTCAGCTTGTCGGCAGTAAGCCTTTCGGGGATCTTGCCGCTGCGGACAAAAAGTGCATACTCAGTCAGCTTAGCGGTAATAAACTCCTGTATTGTGGAGGTCTCGTAAATTTTTTTGATGTCCTCGCGGCTAAGACCCGTCCCCTGTGACATAACAAATATCGCTTCCTGAACGGTAGCGTCCTCCGATACACCGTATCCCTCCGTGGGAATAGCCGCCTCCGCCGCAGGCAGATTCATAACGTCGAGACTTTCCGCAAAGTGCGCTATCTTTACATCGCTTGTGGCAAGCCTTACTGCGGACGATACCGAAAAAAGCAGTATGAACGCAAACATCATTAAAGACGAAACGAGCGAACCTGCAAACCTCGCCGCTCCCGAAACGGAAAGCGAAGACCTTTCCGCTGCGACGGTAACGGGTATCTCTTTGCAAATATCTTCCGCAGGATCGGTCGGAGCAGCAGAGTGTCCCGATATCTCTCTGACAAATCCCGCGCTCTCGGAAACTGCCGTCTGAAAGCTTTCTTCCGGTATCAGCGGCTCGAAAGCGGTCTGCTCCGAACCCTGCTCATAGGGTACAAGATCTGTTCCGCAGCTTATGCAGCAGGTCATTCGCTCGTTGTATTCCTTTCCGCAGTTTGGACAAATCATTTTCATCATCCTTATCTTTTTGGAATATTATGGTCGCTACAGTAATATAATATACCATTTTATTCCAAAAGTCAATGGAAATTATCCGACAAAAAACGACACGTAATGACAGATGCAAAGCCTGCAATCAGATAAAAGAAAGGGACGGATACGGGATCCGCCCCTGCAAGGTCTGCATATAGAAAAATTTTAGTCGGAAAGCTCGATGCTGTCGGCGTCTGCATCGGCGAAATCTCCGTCGTTGGAGAACTCATACTCTGCATAGCTGTCCTCTTCCGCTGCTGAATCATAATATTTCAGATCATCCGTATTCAACGCGGAGGTATCAAGATCGTCCATATTTCCCGGAACAAAAGCGGGGGCTTGCTCCTGCGGCTTGGATTCGGGTGCGGGAACAGACTGTTCTGCGGAAGCTGATTTCCTTTCCGGCTTTGCAAAAAAATCGTCAGGCTGGACAGGCTGAGGTATATCGGGAACAGGAATCACAGGTCTGCTGCTCTCGGAAAAGCCGTTTCCCGAAGCAGATGTATTTTCCGACTGATACGGTGAAGTCTGAGAAGGATACGCATTTTCTGCGGCAGGATAAGACGGTCTGCTTTTTTTGTAAAGTATTACTCCCGCAACTGCAAACACTGCAATTATTACCAATCCCACAATAAGGTTGATGTAAGGCGCATTAAGATCCTGATAAACTACAAACTCGTAAGGAATAACGTGCTGCTTCACTTCCGAAGCGCTTTCGTAAATCCCCGCCTCCTTGAACCAATCAACAAGAAACGGCATAAGGTCGTCGTCCATTTTCTTGACTCTTGCCACTATGTACATTTCAGTAAAATCAATACCGGTATTGCCGTCAAGATATTCCCACGTATCGTCGCATACGGCATAAAGAAGCTGTCTGTCTTCATATTTTGATGCCGAAATCGTCACATAAAGACTATTTTCAATGTCCTCATCATTGATAAGCGGCATTAAAAAGTATTCTTCGGAGGTTCTGGAAGAGGTCTCTATCCCCATAGTGGTATTGGTTGTAGTCTCGCTTGCGTAACAGTCGAAGATATTTTCAACATACCCCTGAACAAAACTGCCCTTTTTCACGTCCGCCATGCTGTCATAATTGAAGTCGGGAACATAGCCGTTAAGCTTTATTATGTCCGCCGTTCCCTGCACTGTGAGGGCTACTCCCAGTATGAACAGAAAGATCAGCACTATTGCTATCCTGATTTTAAACATTGATTTGTACCCCCTGTAATATCCTTGGTTAAACGTTTTCGTACATGAATAAATTTTAACATATTCGGATATGTCTGTCAAGTGCTTTTTGAAGATTTACTATGCTGCGTATCGCCGCGAGGAGGGGCTGCCGCGTTTCTCCCTTCTGCTCCGTTTAGGACAAATGCGGCCTGCTAACCTCTGCTTTCAGTCAAGGCTCAAAAGGCGATATTTCGCGCTCTGCGGAATGCGGTCAAGTGCTCTGCCCCGTGAACCTTGCAGCCTTGAAAGTCCGGCGAATTTTTTTAAGCAGGCGGCTTCTCCGCCTGTGGATTTCTATATGTTAATACGCCGAATCAAAATTTATCTGCTTTATTCCCAAACTAAAAGCTGCCATACAATCGTACGACAGCTTTTGCTCTATCAATAATTACGCTCTGAGCTCCGCGCCCAGATTTGCAAGCTCTTTAAGAACACGCTTTACCGCAGCGTCAGCCTGCTCGTCGGTAAGAGTTCCCTCATGAGAACGCATTGAGATGGCATATGCCACGGACTTCTTGCCCTCTGCGATCTGTTTACCCTGATATACGTCAAACAAGGTAACGCTTTCAAGGATATTTCCCACTGATTTTCTGATAGCCTTTTCAAGCTCGCCGGCAGGAAGATTCTCATCACATACGATTGCAAGGTCGCGTGTTGTAGCGGGGAACTTCGGCAGCGGCTTGTAGGTCTTTACCTCGTTTGCCATATCAAGAAGCTCGGTAACGTTTATCTTTGCGGCATAAGCTTTTACACCTATCCCATAGTTTTCCATAGTCTCGGGGTGAAGCTCTCCCAGTATTCCTATCGCCTTGCCGTCTTTTGTGATGACCGCGCATCTGCCGGGGTGGAAAGCGTCCGCTTCGGCAAACACGCCCGAATCGGTGCAGGCAGTGTACTCGAAATCCTCAACGCCGATATTTTTCAGCATAGAGTCAACTATGCCCTTTACGCTGTAGAAATCCGCGTCTCCGCCGTACATTCCCACACTCAGGCGTACAGGCTCGTCGGGGAGCTCTCCGCCGTTCGGAATGTACTCGCTGCCCAGCTCAAACAAGCACACAGCTGCATTGCGGTTGTTGTAGTTTCTTGCCATCACCTCGCACATGGAGGGCAGCAGGGTAGTCCTCATAACAGAGGTATCCTCGCCCAGCGGATTTGTGATGACCACAGGCTTGCGGAGAAGACTGCTTTCGGGCAGTCGTATCTTATCGAAATATTTGGGACTGATGAAAGAATAGGTTGTGATCTCATACGCGCCCAGAGCGGTCATTGCGTTTGCGATCTTCCGCTCAAACTTCTGCTTTTCGGTAAGCCTTGCATCGGCCACACCGCGGATAATGGTTTTGGGGATATTGTTGTAGCCGTAAATTCTTGCGACCTCTTCGGCAATATCACACTTGCGCTCAATGTCTATCCTTACCGAGGGAGCATATGCCATGCCGTTCTCTACCTTGAAATCAAGCCTTTCGAGACAGCCTTTCATAACGTCCTCCGGAATATCCGTACCGAGGAAATTGTTTATCCATTCCGGATCGAACTCCACGCCCTTGGGGGTTTTGTCGGAATAGTCAGCGTCAATAATTGTATTTACCACCTCGCCGCAGCCCAGCATTTCAACAAGCTCAAAGGCTCTCATAAGTGCGGGATAAGCGTTCTGAGGGTCGAGACCCTTTTCAAAGCGTGCGGAAGCGTCCGTTCTCATTCCGAGAGCCTTAGCCGTTGTGCGGACAGAAGCTCCGTCGAAGCAAGCCGCTTCAAAAACAACGTCTACCGTGTCGTCCATGATGCCGCTGTATTCGCCTCCCATTACGCCTGCAACCGCAACAGGCTTGTTAGCGTCGGCAATAACGAGCATTTTTTCGGTAAGGGTACGCTCAACGCCGTCCAAAGTGGTGATTTTTTCACCGTCCTTAGCGTTGCGAATATTTATCTCCGCGCCGTCAATGTAGCGAATGTCAAACGCGTGCATGGGGTGACCGTATTCAAGCATAACGTAGTTTGTGATATCGACAAAATTGTTTATGGGACGAACGCCGCTTGCGCGGAGTCTTTCCCTCATCCAGCGGGGGGACATTCCTATTTTTACGTTCTTTACCACACCTGCGATATAGCGGGGACAAAGCTCCTTGTTATGGATAGTGACCTTCAGCATGGAGTTGATATCCCCGTCAATACCCTTGTAGGTGGGTTCCTTGACGGTATAGGGACGGTCGAACGTTGCATGTGTCTCCCGCGCAAGACCGATCACCGACATACAGTCGGGACGGTTAGAGGTGATCTCGAACTCCACGGAGGTATCGTCAAAGCTGATAGCCTCGCGGATATCCTGACCCAACTCAAAGGGAACACAGCCGTCCTCCTGCTGCATAATGAAAATTCCGTCCGCAATGGCGTAGGGAAAATCGTGAGTAGTCAGTCCCAGCTCACCCAGAGAGCAAAGCATACCGTTGGACTCAACTCCGCGGAGCTTTCCCTTTTTGATCTTCACGCCGCCGGGCAGGGTTGAACCGTCCATAGCCACGGGAACAAAGTCCCCCTCGTGAACGTTTGACGCACCCGTTACTATCTGCAAAACGTCGGGGCTTGCGTGTCCCACGTCAACCTTGCAGACCACAAGGTGGTCGGAATTTTCGTGGGGAACTACGGAAAGAATTTTTCCCACAACGACTTTGCTTATTTCCTCTCCCTCGGTCTCCCAGCGCTCAACCTTTGAGCCGCTGATGGTGAGTCCCGAGCAGAATTCCTTTATCGGCATATCGGAAACGTCGATGTAGTCTCCGAGCCATCTCATTGAAAGATCCATTTACTGTACCTCCTGAAAATTATTTTCTTTTATTTTTTAAGTCGTTTAAAAAGCTTTCATGGTATGTCATGTATTCAAACCATTTCCTTATCAGCACTCTGACAGTCTTTTTGCTTTTAAGACTGATCTCCAGCAGCGCAAGATTGGAAATATAGCATGACACCGTCATATCCGCAATATCGCCGTAATCGACGGAAACGTTCTCCAAAAAGAACCACAGACAATCATCAAGCATAAAGAACGTCCCAAACAGCGCGCGACCCTGCTCTATCGTTTCAAGGTCGGTTATGGAGAATTTCTCCGTCCGATGCAGCATTTTCTCCCGCTTTGCCCCGGCACGCAGTATCAGCACGATAACAGCAGCAGCATCTACAGCGGCGGATACCGCCATAAACGAAGCGTACCTCGTTTCTCCAAGTTCAAATTCAAGGGAGGCTGTAAGCCACCAATATGCAAGCATAATGATAATGTCCGCAAAAATTATTTTTGCAATATCCAGCCGAAACGCTTTTCCGCACAGCCTTGATACAGCTTCTCCGCGGCTGCAGTTCGCAGTGATCTTCAAAACGGCGTTTTTGTCGGCTAAATCCTTGTAGTCGATATCCCTTCGGGCGGCGTACGACATTGTTTCAAGCGCCTGTAAAAAACTTGCGCCGTAATCACGGAAGCCGCTGCTGTCTCTTATATTTACGCTGTACTTCGTTCCGTTCACGCATCTGATATTCATTATCGCTCCTGTGGTGACACGAAAAAAACGAAACAGCTTTATTCTCGGAAATTCCGCCTGCGCGTCCGCAATCTCCGAATACGGGATAAGGAGCATATCGTCGGGGAAATAAATATACTCGTCAAACAGAAACAGGGTATTGAATTCGGGAGCCATGACATCATATTTTTTATCCATGGCGGAAAGCTTTTCACCGTCCATGCCGCAGAACTGTCTCATGATCTTTTCTTTCCTTTTTAAGGGACGCCGCATTTCTTTGTAAAATATCAGCGCCGTCAGCGCAGCAAATATGATGTGAGACACCCAAATGATACCGTTCATCTTAAAAAAGATGTACACGGGCAGCATGGGAAAAGAAAACAAAAATGCAATAAAAGCAGTCGAGCCGACAGACTTGAAAATATACAGACGAACAGCCCGTCCAACGTCGGCGCAAAATCGGCTCTCGTTAAATTCCATATCCGCCCGCAGCCTCCTTTTTAGCAATAATGATTTATCCGTTAAAACTGTCCCAAAAACCTCATATCATTCTCATACAAAAGCCGCATATCGCTTATCTGATATCTTCCCATAGTGATACGCTCCAGACCGATACCGAACGCAAATCCGCTGTAGACCTCGGGGTCTATGCCGCACATTTCCAGAACGTGTGGGTGTACCATGCCCGCGCCCAGAATTTCTATCCAGCCCTCGTTCTTGCACATGGGACAGCCCTCGCCGTGACAGTTGAAGCACATCATATCGACCTCCGCGGAGGGTTCCGTAAACGGGAAATGGTGTGGACGCAGACGTATTTTGCAGTCCTCGCCGTAGATACGCTTCATCATAAGCTCCAGCGTTCCGTTAAGGTCAGCCATGGTAATGCTCTTGTCCACCACAAGACCCTCGACCTGATGGAACAGGGGGGAATGGGTAGCGTCCACTGCGTCGGAGCGGTAAACTCTTCCCGGGGAGATAACGCGTATAGGCGGCTTTTTCTTTTCCATTACCCGCGCCTGCACCGAGGACGTCTGAGTGCGCAGCAGAACGTTGTCGGTGATGTAGAATGTGTCCTGGGTATCTCTTGCGGGGTGGTCGGGAGGAATGTTCAGCGCCTCGAAATTATAGTAATCGTATTCCACCTCGGGACCCTCCACTACCTCGAAGCCCATGCCAAGAAAAATTTCCTTGACCTCGTTCAGGGTAACAGTAAGGGGGTGAAGCTTTCCCACCGTGCGGGACTTTGCGGGCAGGGTAACGTCCAAAGTTTCCTCCTTAAGCTTTTTCGCGGCAAGCTCGGATTTAAGCTCCGCCGCTCTTGCGGAAAGCTTTTCCTCGATAGTCTGTCTTACGCTGTTCGCAAGCTGACCCACAACGGGACGCTCCTCTGCAGAAAGTCCTCCCATCTGCTTCAGGATAGCGGTAAGCTCTCCCTTTTTGCCCAGATACTTAACGCGCAGAGCTTCCAGCGCGTCCGCCGCGCCGCACTTTTCAAGCTCCGACTCGGCAAGCTCTTTGATCTTTTCAAGCTGTTCCTTCATCATTTGAATCGTTCCTTTCTTTATCCCGAAATAAAATACAAAAAGCCTTGTCCCCATACGGGACAAGGCATAACCTTGCTTATAAACCACCCTTTCAAAGGACAATCATCCTCGCTGCCTTAACGCGGCATACGTTCCCGCCTAATCATTCCAAAGCTCAAAGCCGTAAATTTTCAGCGTGACCACTCGCGGGTGAATTTCGTTCCGTCGGAACATAAAAGGCTTCCAGCAAACACCTTTCTCTCTGGTATGTTCTTATTCGGCGGGACTACTGTGTCCGGTCGTCGTGTTTTATTGTTCGGGAAATTTTTTCGGCCCCGCGCGGCAAAAATGCAGAAGACCTTTGTCCGCAAGGCTCAACATTTATTATTATATACAATAACGTCACAAATTGCAAGTAAATTTTTCTTGAAACTCATAAAAAAATGTGTTATAATATACATTGTACAAAAAAATTACTTTATCGGAGGTAAAAATGGACGTTTTTGTTGAACAGATCGTTAAAAAAGCAACAAGCGGAAAGGATACGGCTCTCAAGCTGATGATAGGCATAGGGATAGGCGTTCTGTCGGCGGTGTGCGTTTTTGTGTTCCTTTTTATTATTCCCTTTCCCGGTCTGGGACTTCTCCTTGTGGGGGGAATTTTCTACGGCGGCTACTACCTGCTGACCAACTTGGACTGCGAGTATGAATACATCGTTACCAACGGAGAGATAGACGTGGACAAGATCATCGCCAAGAGAAAACGGGTAAGACTCGTTACCGCAAAGGCTTCGCTGTTTGAAGCTTTCGGCGAATACAACGAAAATTCTCCCGTCGCCGACGACGGTGTTACCATAGTAAACGCAGCGGGAGAATCGGACTCCGAGGACGCGAAAAATTACTATGCCGATTTCAAGCACGCAAGCGCGGGAAACGTAAGGCTTATTTTTACCCCCGAAGATCGGGTAGTGGACGCGATAGTCCCCTTTATGCCGGCGCCTCTGAGAATAAATTTCAAAAAATAAACGATTGCGGAAATTGCTAACTGCACCTCAAATTCACCCTAATTCTGATATTGTGAAAGGATGTTTCTAAGATGATAACAAGTTCCTATATTATCGAAGTTCCGAGAATAAAAAAAATGCTCCAGAGACCCAAGTTCCTTGCAAAGCTTTACTCTCCGCAGGAAATGAAGTTTCTTATGGAAAAGCATTTCCCCGTATTCAATATCGCGGAAATGTTCTGCGCAAAATGTGCTTTTATGAAAGCTATGGGAATCAGCGCCAAGGGAATAAAGATGACGGAAATTTCCGTTCTCACCGATTACAGCGGCGCATACTATATAAGTCTGGCGGGAAAAGCCAAAAAAGCGTTTGCAATAAAAAAAGCAAGAATCAGCATAAGCTGCTCCCACACAAGAAGCATTGCAACATCTATAGTTATTTTCTACGATTGATGCAGCCGATATGCGAAGAGCAGCACTATAGGAGGTCTGACTGAAATGTTTTATCCTACGCCGAAACAAATGAAAACCATTGAAGCAAATTCGGAAAAGAACGGTCTGTCGTGCCGCGAGCTTATGGAAAGGGCGGGAGACGCTCTTGCTATGCAGATATGCAGCATAGGTCTTGAGTTGAGCCTGTCGTCCGGTACGGTATTTATATGCGGAAGCGGCAACAACGGCGGCGATGGCTTTGTCGCCGCTCGTCTGGTTGCGGAAATAGGCTTTCCCGTGACCATCGCCCTTGTCTGCGGCGATCCGTCCACTGAGTTGGCTATGACGGAGTACTGCGAGCTCAGCAACCTTAAGAACGTTGAGGTGCTGAACATTGAGGACAACGCCGAAAAGCTGAAAAGAATCATGTCCGAAGCGGCAGTAATTGTGGACGCAGTTTTCGGCACAGGCTTCCACGGTTTCCTGCCAAAACAGGTCAGGGAATGCTTTGCAATGGCTAAACAAAGCTCCGCCGTCAAGATTGCAGTGGACGTTCCCTCGGGCGGCGACTGTCTGAACGGAACAGTCGCGGACGGTACATTTAAAGCAAACTTTACCATTGCACTCGGCTACAAAAAAATAGGTATGCTTATGCAGCCTCTCTCCGATCACTGCGGCGAGCTTGTTTCTGCGGATATAGGATTTACCGAAAGCTGTCTTGACGGTATAGACTACCTGCCCGAACTTTTCAATGAAAAAGCTGCGGCAGCTCTTATTCCTCAGCGCAAAAAAAATTCGTACAAGGGAGACTACGGAAAGCTGCTCAATATTTCGGGCTGCGCGGAGATGAGCGGAGCGGCGTTCCTGTCAACAAAGGCGGCTCTGCGTTCGGGCGTGGGACTTGTGACCCTTGCTTCCGTGGAAAAAGTCATCGACCGCTTGGGCGCGATAATCCCCGAAGCCACATACCTGCCTCTCGACGCCGACAGCAGCGGCGCTGTGTCGGAAAAATCTACGGATAAGCTTCTCAAGAAATGCGAAAACAAGACTGCCGCTCTGATAGGCTGCGGACTTTCCGTTACGGACGGAACAAAAGCTCTGGTGAAAAAACTTATAAAAGAAGCGGCGTGTCCCATCATTCTTGACGCAGATGGCATAAATTGCATTGCGGACAACATAGATATAATCAGGAACGCAAAAGAAGAGCTTATCGTCACGCCTCATGCGGGAGAACTTGCAAGGCTTTCGGGACTTTCCATTTCCGAAGCGGCTTCGGACAGACTTACCGCTGCGGTAAATCTTTCAAGGGAATACGGAGCAACGGTCGTTGCCAAGGGAGTCCCGAACTTTGTTGCGGGAGACGGCAAAGCCTATATCATTCCTGCGGGAAATTCCGGTCTCAGCCGCGGAGGAAGCGGAGACGTGCTTGCGGGCATTATTGCCGCTTTTAGAGCGCAGGGACTTTCTGCTGTTGATTCCGCCGCGCTGGGAGTATTTATCCACGGAGCCGCCGCCGATATTGCCGCCGAGGAGCTTTCAGAAACAGGTATGCTGCCCTCCGACGTGATAGAGCGTCTGCCTTTTGTGTTCAAAAAACAGAACAGATAGGGCAAGCGCTGTACATAAACTTGCAAACTGCCGATTGCAGGTCATGCAGAATAAAAACGGTAATTTCCCTCTGTTCTTTGAATGGAGGGATTTTTATATCAAAATTTAAACGCGCGGGAACAATTGCAGCAATTGCCGCGCTCTCCGCATCGGCTGTGCTTGCGCTATCGTCCTGCGGGGCAAACAAGGGAATACTCGTCAAGACCCCCGACCTTAATGTGCCGTTTGAAGCGGAGATGAAAATTCAGGCAGGAGAGCTTGAAATGAGCGGAAATCTTAAACGGTACGGAACGGGAATATGGGCTATGAGCGCAGAGTCCCCGGAAACTCTGGCAGGACTGGAGATTGCATACAGCGACGATGGGGTAAAAGCAAAGCTGGGAGAACTTTCGCTGGATATCCCCATGGAAAATATCAACGACGGAGCGGTGTTCGCGCAGATATTCAAGGCTGTGGACAGCGCAGCTGCGGCGGGAGAGCTTTACTGTTCCGACACAGAGGACGGAAAGGTCTTTTCGGGAAGCTTCGCGGGAGAAGCTTATTCCATTACTTTTGATCCCCAGACTTTTGCTCCCGTAAAGATCGAGATACCCGCGGCGGGTATCTGCGGCGAATTTGAAAATTTCCGAATAATGACAGGAGAGCAAACCGAACCTGCCGAAAGCGGAACGGCAGTATCCGAAACTTCCACGGAGCAAACCGTCCGGACAATGCAGACCGATAGTGCGGAATAAGAGTGTGACGATATTCCGCCGCAAAATGTAAAAATCAGTGATTTGGTCTTAGGGTTACAGCACGATTACAAATTATTAAGCAACGGTTAAAAGTAATAAAAATCACTTGTTTTTCTTGGTTATTGTGCTATAATAATGTTGACCCTCGTAAGCTGTCCAAATTATACAAAATCTTGAGGAATGCCAAAAGGAAAGGAATATTACTATGAGTATGAATTTTAAAAATATGAAAAAAATGATCGCGGCAATATCCGCACTTGCTCTGAGCGCGGCTTTACTTACAGCCTGCAGCGGAAATGACAACAATGAGGAGACCTCCGCCCCCTCCGAAACTCCCGCTGTTTCCGATGAGACGGATACAAGTGAATCCGAAACCGCCGCGGAAGACGAGTCTGAAGCCGCTGATACTGACGTTGTTGACGACGTTTTGGACGATGCAGATGACCCGGGCGAAACTGACGGCGGAGAAAATGCGGACCCTAACCCCTTGCAGCCTCTTGCCGATGCGGCATTGTCCGTTGGAGAGTGGCCCAGCCTTTGGGAAGTAACCGATCCGCAGATACTTTCCGACTTTTTCCTGCTTGACGAAACGAACGAAAACTACCGCAATATGATAGTGTTCCAATGCCCTATGAGCGCGACAATGACAGAAGTCATTATTATCGAAGCGGAGGACGTGGAATCTGACAAGTCCGACCTTGAAGCGCGCAGGCAAAAAGCAATAGACCAGGACTCTAGCTCTCCCAACGACGTCGATCTTGCCAATGCGTCTATCGTAGGCACAGAGGGAAATTACGCATACTTTATTCTCGCAGGCAACGCAGCCGAGGCGGAGACCGCTCTTGTAGAAGCTATCAAGGCTCTTTAACTCACACTGCGCCGTATGAACGTATCCGTTTGTACGGCGCGTTTTTATGGACTTACCCGTGAATTTTTTTCATGTCTCTGTTTTTCTATTGTGTTTTCTTTCAGAATATGTTATACTTTTAATAAATAGATTATTAACGGAGGAATCTGTTTTGTATATATTCAATAAAACCACACGCCCCAAAAGCTTTTCGGTACGGTATCTGCCGTTGGCTCTTGCAGCATTGTTAGTGTGCGGTCTGTGCGGCTGCACCGAAATAGACGAGGAGTCTCCCGCACCCGTTATGGCTACAGTGGTCAGCGAAAAACCGTACCCTGTAGACGCGGGTTCTCTTACTTTTGAGGAAGCTCCCAAAACAGTGGGATCCCTTTCCCCTGCTATAACGGAGATCATCTGCGAGCTTGGTTTTTCGGACAAGCTTACCGGCAGGAGCGAATACTGCATTTACCCTGAAAGCGTTTCGGACAGGACTACTCTCGGTTCTGCGGCAAATCCCGATGTGGACGCTATAATCGAATCCTCACCCGAGCTGCTTATCTCGCTGAGTCCCATTGCTAAAAAGGACATCACCGCCATAGAAGCGGCGGGAACGCGGGTTTGGATAATTTCTCCTCCCGAATCGGTGGAGGATCTGTACCGCTGCTATGAGGATATAGCCGCTGTTTTCGGAGGAAAGCTTAACAGCGCCGCCGCTGCGGAGGACGCTCTCGAACCGCTGAAAAAGGCTGTAAACGACGCGAAAGGTTCAATAGAAAGCTTTGTGTACATAATGTCCCCCGAATTGGCAGCTGCTTCGGACTCAACCTTTGCGGGAAACTTTTTTTCCTGCTTCGGGAAAAATTTTGCGGGCGGCGGAGAGGATATTTCCATGACCGCGGAGGAACTTCTGGAACTTGATCCCCAGTGGCTGATACTGCCTGATTCCGTAAGCATTTACGAGCTTCCCGAGGAAACGTCGGGACTTTCGGCGGTAAAAAGCGGACGGGTCATTATTCTGGACGATGATGTGCTGAAACGGATAGAGCGTCCGACTTCGCGTCTTGACGATGCAGTGTATGAGGTTTTGGAGCAGATCGAAAAGACGGTAAACGACAGCGGTGAAGACGACGTAAGCGCGGAAGAGTAATTGCTTAATGCACTATCTGACAACCGAAAATTGATTTGCTTAGATTTTGCGTTTCCCTATTGACATTGACAAAAATATACTATATAATAAAGCTTTAGGATAAACATTTTACACGGAAAGGATTGTATTCAAATGGCTGTAAAAAAGGTTAGAATGTCCGCGGAGGGCTACAAAAAGCTTGAGTCGGAACTGGAATATCTTATTACCGTAAAGCGCGCTGAGGTTGCCCAGAAGCTTAAAGAAGCAAGAGCGTTCGGAGACCTTTCCGAAAACGCCGAGTATGACGAGGCTAAAAACGAACAGGGTATCCTTGAAGCCAAAATTCAGGAAATGGAGCTTACCATCGCAAATGCCGTTGTTGTGGACGAATCCGAACTGTCCAACGACGAGGTGGGCGTAGGCTCGGTTGTCACTCTCAAAGACCTTGAAATGGATGAGGAAATGACCCTCCAAATAGTAGGATCAACAGAAGCAGATCCCGAAAATAACAAAATTTCCGAAGAAGCTCCCATCGGTATCGCCGCACTGAAGAAAAAGGTCGGGGACATTATCGAGGTGGAGGCTCCCGTAGGCGTTATTAAAATGGAAATTCTTGCTATCAGCAAATAAACAGCTAAGTAAATAAGTCAGTATGCAAAAGAAAGGATCGAAAAAAATGTCTGAGGAAAATCAGGTTACAGTACCCGCTGAAGAAACAGAACAGACCGAGCAGGATATCCACGTTCTGAAGAAGATAAGAATAGATAAGCTTGACGAGCTTAAGGCGGCGGGCAAAAATCCCTATGAGATCACAAAATACGATGTGACGATTTTAAACGCGGAGCTGAGAAAAGCCTACGAGGAGACTGAGGCAAAAGCCAAAGCGGAAGCAGGCGAGGACGATGAAAAGCTCAAAACCGCTCTGGAAACTTCCAGAATCAACGTTAAGATCGCGGGACGTATCATGTCCTGGCGCGATATGGGCAAAGCAAACTTTATCGACGTCCGCGACGGCAGCGACCGTATGCAGGTTTACGTCCGCATGAACGACATAGGCGCAGACGAATTTGCCGAGTTCAAGAAATGGGATATCGGCGACATTGTAGGCGTTGAAGGATTCGCTTTCCGCACCCGCAAGGGCGAAATATCGGTTCACGCTCAAAAGATCGAGCTGCTGTCCAAATCCCTGCTGCCCCTGCCCGAAAAGTGGCACGGCTTAAAAGATCAGGATATGCGCTACCGTCAGCGCTACGTTGACCTCATCTGCAATCCGGACGTTAAGCGAACCTTCGTAAACAGAAGCCGCATTCTCCGCGAGATCAGGAATTTCCTTGACAGCCGCGGATATATTGAGGTTGACACTCCAGTTCTGCACACCCTTGAAATAGGCGCGGCGGCAAGACCTTTCAAGACCCACCACAACGCGTTGGATATTGATATGTACCTCCGCATTGAGACGGAGCTGTATCTGAAAAGACTTATTGTTGGCGGCTTTGACAAGGTTTACGAGGTAGGACGAATCTTCCGCAACGAGGGCATGGATACCTCTCACAACCCCGAATTTACATCTATCGAAATGTACCAAGCCTACACCGACTACAAGGGCATGATGGATCTTATTGAGGAAATGTACCGCGAGCTTGCGCTTAAAATATGCGGCACAGGCGTGGTGTCCTATCAGGGTACGGATATCGACCTTGCTTCACCATGGGAAAGACTTACCATGGCGGAATCAGTCAAGAAATATGCGGGAGTTGACTACAACGACTGGGCTGACGACGAAGCTGCAAGAGCCTGTGCAAAGGCTAAAGGCGTAGAAGTTGAAGAGGGCGCGTCCGCCACAAAGGGACACGTTCTTATCGCGTTCTTCGATGCATTTGTTGAAGACAAGCTTGTTCAGCCTACTATCATTTACGACTACCCTGTCGAAAACTCTCCGCTGGCAAAGAGAAAACCCTCCGACCCCGCATTTACCGAGAGATTCGAGTACTTCATATACTGCCGCGAAATGGGCAACGCATTCTCTGAGCTGAACGACCCTATCGACCAGAGAGAACGCTTTGTTAAGCAGGCAGAAGCAAAGCGCGCACAGGGCGCGAACGCTTCCGTGGACGAGGATTTCGTTACCGCGCTTGAATACGGTATGCCTCCTACGGGCGGTCTGGGACTGGGTCTTGACAGACTTGTAATGCTTCTTACCGACAGCGCGTCTATCAGGGACGTACTGCTGTTCCCTACGATGAAGCCTATTGACTGACAGATATCTGCGAGTTCCCCCAAAATCCGGAGGTGATGTTGTGAAAATTAAATTCTTCACCGTCATTTCATTGATCGTCTGCCTTTCCGCTGCTTTGTGCGGCTGTTCCGCAGACGTTACTCCGCTTGTCGGGACTTGGGTCAGATCAGACATAGAAATGATTTATGCGCTTAATGCCGACAAAACCTCTACAAAAGACGAGAATTTTGGAAACTACATTCAGGAAAGCGGTACGTATGAGTACAACGGCAAATCCATTACTTTCAACGAAACATTTTCTTATGATGTTAAGGCTTGAGGGCAGCGCCATGTACTGGAGCATCGGCTCTATGTAGATAGAGCTTAAAAAGCAGTAACCGCATTTTCCGCCGCAAATAAAAATATGCCGCCGTATAGAGTTGATGACTCTGTACGGCGGCTTTTTCTTTTGCAAAATTACTATGGCTATATCGCAACAATAAAATTGACCGTTCCGAAAGAAAAGCAAACGGGGATAACGCAGGCATTGCCAAGTTCACTTATGTCGAAGCGCTCGTAAAAACGCTGCGGCTCAAGGTTCAGCTTGATACCGCTGCTGCCCGACATATTTTCCGCAAAAAGACCGTTGTGAATATTTATGAAATTGCTTATGCAGGCATGGGTGTAGTCGTCTTCGGCAACAAGCTGCTTATTGGTAAAGCGGGAAGCAAACTCGATCATGGAAGACGCGTCCGCGTCAATAATCGTAATCGCCCTAAGTCCGCCGTCTATCCTTTGGGCGGCACAGTCGGACAGCGCGCCCATAAGAGCGTGCGCGTCCATAGGCGTAAAATCACTGCCGATAAAACGGATAAGATTTTTGAACAGCAGAGAAACATATCCGGTCATGTAACCCGAACCGTTTATGGAATTGAAGTTATAAAAATTCCTTACCAGCCTCTGAGCGGAAACATCGCTCTCGCTGCCGAAATCCGCTTCGGAAATATGATTTTCGGTCTTATAGGCATTAAGAGCCTGCTCAAACTGGGCGGTGGTCATATAGCCGCTGTTTACAAGAGCCTGACCGAGAACAAGATGTCCCGCAGGCTGTGTTTTAAGCAAACTCTCCACATTTTCTCTGGATATATAACCCATATCCACCATTACGTCGCCGATCCTTTTATCAGCGTGCAGCTGCTCCTTATGAGCCTTTTCAACCTGTACCGCAGTCATAAGTCCTGCGTTTATGGCAAGAACCCCCAGTTGGGGACGGGTGGTCTTCATAGCGCGAAGCACTTCCGAAAGATGTTCCGGAGAAACAAGCTGCCGCTGAAGCAAATAATTGCCGAAAAACTGCGTAAACATAAGCCAAAGTTCCTCCTTATATTTTTGGGAAAACACGCCGCTGTAAGTTCACATTATTATAGATAATATTATAC
>CAMWRN010000013.1 GCA_947176675.1 uncultured Clostridia bacterium
CCGCAAAGGTTTTCATGGGTGATACGGGTTCCATGTTTCTCGGCGGAGCGGTCTGCGCTCTGGGATTTGCAATGCATCAGCATCTGCTGCTTGCGCTGATAGCAATAGTTTACGTTCTGGACGCGCTTTCGGTGGTCATTCAGGTGACGTACTTCAAGCTGACAAAGGGCAAGCTACTTTTCAAAATGTCACCCATACATCATCATTTTGAGCTTTGCGGATTTTCAGAATACAAAATAGTTATAACCTTTTCGACCGCCGCTCTTATTGCCGGCGTTGCTGCAAATCTGATCTACAATCTTTAATTTTTATGTGAGAACAAACAGGTACACGAAGTACACGGAAGGAGGTATTGTTCATGCAGAACTCGTCAAATGCAGTTCCCGCAGGAAAAAGAAGAAATAACGCAAACGACGTGCGGAGAAAAAGAATAACGTCCGACGGGACTTCCAGAGGATACCGCGAAAAAATTGCAACGGGTCCTATAGATTATCCGTTTCTGCTGATAGTAATGATACTGCTGGTAATGGGCATCATCATGATGTTCTCAGCCGGCTACGCATGGGCTATCCGCGAGGAAGGCGGCGACGGTACGGCATACGTCCGCAGTCAGATAGGAATGGCGGGGATAGGTCTGGTGGGAATGTTCTTCGCATCTTTTTTCGACTACCACTGGTTCAGAAAGCCTATAATCGCATACGGATTTTACGGAATGTGCGTGGTTCTGCTGGTGCTGTGCCTTGTGGGACCGTTTACGCACCCTCAGGGCGGTTCTTACCGTTGGGTAAAGTTCGGTCCGGGCATACCTGCCTTTCAGCCGTCGGAGCTTACAAAGCTTGCGATAATCATGCTTTTTGCTTACCTGATATCGGTCAACTACTCAAAAATGAAGCATTTCAAATACGGGATAGTTCCTTTTCTGGGCTTTCTCGGTATAGTGGCGGGACTGATGATGATGGAGACCCACCTTTCGGGTACTCTTATAATATGTGCTATCGGAATAATCATGATGTTTGTGGGCGGCTCGCGGGTAAAGCACCTGTTTGTGCTGGGCGTAATAGGTGCCGCTGCAATAGCGCTTGCACTGTTCCTGCTGATAGAGGTAAAGGGAATAGGCTACTTTGAAAAGCGTATGATGTCCTGGACAGACCCGTTCGGAGCGGAAGCTTCCGACGCCACATGGCAAACGAAAAACAGTCTTATCGCAATAGGCTCGGGAGGTCTTTTCGGTCTCGGTCTGGGAAATTCCAGACAAAAATTTCTTTATCTGCCCGAAGCCAAAAATGACTTTGTTTTCGCAGTTGTCTGCGAGGAGCTTGGTTTTATCGGCGCACTTATGGTAATAATTCTGTTCCTGCTTTTTATCTGCCGCGGAATGTATATCGCCTCCAAAGCTCCCGACAAATACGGCATGATGCTTGCGGTTGGACTTACGGTGCAGATTGGTTTGCAGGCGCTGCTGAATATCGCCGTTGTAACAAACACAATACCCAATACGGGCGTTTCGCTGCCATTTTTCAGCTACGGAGGAACTGCACTCATCATGCAGCTTGTGCAGATGGGCATTATCCTGAATATATCACGGCAATCAATTATTGAAACTTAGCGGAAGGGCGGATAGTGTATCCTCCCCTACAAAGACATACGGAAAGGAACAGGTATATGTTAAATGTTCTTATGGCGGGCGGAGGCACGGGGGGACACATAAATCCCGCTCTTGCCATAGCTTCGATAATAAGGGAGCATCACCCCGACGCGGAATTCCTTTTTGCGGGAACTCCGAACGGCATGGAGGCTAAGCTGATACCAAAAGCGGGATACGATTTTGCGCCCATTAAGGTAAGCGGATTCCAGCGTAAAATCACTCCGAAAAACCTTGTGCGCAACGCCCGTGCGGCGGCATATCTTACCGCGTCGGGACACCGCTCAAAGCAGATAATTGACAGCTTCAAACCCGATATCGTTATCGGTACCGGAGGATACGTAAGCTATCCTATTCTGGCAAAAGCCGTTCAGATGGGCATTCCCGCGGCTATTCACGAGCAGAACGCTTTTCCCGGCGTAACCAACCGTTTGCTTGCAAAAAAGGTGGACGAGGTAATGCTCACCGTTGAGGAGGCGGCGGGACACCTTGATGCCTGCGCAAAATACACTGTAACGGGACTTCCCGTAAGAGCGGGATTTGCCAAAGGCGCAGTAAGCCGCGCGGAAGCAAAGAAAGCTCTCGGTTTGGACGAGGGACTCTGTATTTTCAGCTTCGGAGGAAGTCTCGGCGCAGGAGCGATAAATAACGGTGCGGCGGCTCTTCTGAAGTGGGAAAAGGACAACGATATCCCCGTGAACCATATCCACGGCTTTGGAAGAATGGGTCACGAGACATTTTTGCCTAAACTTAAAGAATTGGGCATTGATTACGAAAACGACAAGCGTCTTATAGTAAAAGAATATTTTGACAACATGGACGTGTGTACCGCTGCCGCCGACCTTATTATCTGCCGAAGCGGCGCGTCCACAATATCCGAATTGCAGGCAATGGGCAGAGCCTCGGTGCTTATTCCGTCGCCCAACGTTACCGCGAATCACCAGTACCACAACGCTATGGTTCTGGGACGTGCGGGTGCGGCGGTGGTCATTGAGGAAAAAAATCTGACCGACGAGCTTCTTATCGAAAAAGTCAGCGATCTTATCAAAGAACCCCAAAAGCTGGACTCCCTCGCGAGACGTGCGGCTGAGACCTATGTAGGTGATACTCCCGACAGAATTTATGCAGTGATCGACAGACTGATAAACAAAAACCGCTCGGACGTGTAAAATAACGGCAGACGTGCTCAAAACCGTTTAAAAATCAATTATGCAGCTTGGCTTTCACAAAAAAATCCATGCCGCATAATATGAATCAAAAACGGTAAGGGAGCTGCCGATATGCATTTGCAGAAGCTGGTAATAAACGGAGGTAAAAAGCTGAACGGAGAGATCCGTATTCAGGGAGCAAAAAATGCTGCGCTGCCTATAATGGCAGCGACCGTACTCTGCGGAAAAAGCGGTGAAAAAATAACTCTGCGGAACTGTCCGCATATCTCCGACGTTTACGCTGCGATGAGAATTCTTACATATTTGGGCTGCAAGGCAAGCTTTGAGGACGGTACGGTGACAGTAATTCCCGAAAATGTTTCCCGACCTGAAATTTCCGACGAGCTTATGCGGGAAATGCGTTCCTCCATATTTTTCCTTGGGGCGATACTCGGCAGAACGGGCAGATGCAGGATAACTCTTCCCGGCGGCTGCGATCTGGGTCCTCGTCCGATAGATATGCACATTTCCGCTCTTCGGAAAATGGGCGTTACCATAAAAGAGGAGTACGGTGCGCTTGACTGCCGAGCGGAAAAGGGTCTGCACGGAGCGAAAATTTCTCTGTCATTTCCCTCGGTGGGGACTACCGAAAACATCATGATGGCGGCGGCTCTTGCGGAGGGTACAACGATCATCGGCAACGCTGCCCGCGAACCCGAAATAGCTGACCTTGCTGAATTCCTCAACCGCTGCGGGGCAAAGATAAACGGCGCCGGATGCGGCAAGATAATCATAAACGGAGTCAAGGAGCTTCACGGCTGTGACTACAAGATAATGCCGGATAGGATCGCCTGCGCTACATACCTTGCCTGTACCGCTTCGGCGGGAGGGGAGATCGTTATCACAGGCTGCCGTCCTTGGGACACGGAAAGTATTCTGCCCATTTTTGAGCAGATGGGCTGCTCGGTCTATACGCTTGATGATAAGATATTTTTCAGCGCAACCCGTCCTCTGAGGGCGGTAAATCCTATACGGACAATGGTGTATCCCGGATTTCCCACGGACGCTCAGGCTCCCGTTATGGCTTCGCTGTGCAGGGCAAAGGGTACGTCGGTGTTTGTGGAAAACATCTTCGAGAGCCGTTACAAGCATGTTGCGGGACTTACCCGAATGGGTGCTGATATTCTGGTGGAGGGAAAGGTAGCCGTTATAGAGGGCGTGAACAGGCTGTACGGCGTAAAGACGGAAGCTCCCGACCTCAGAGGCGGGGCGGGATTGGTTACGGCGGCTCTTGCGGCTGAGGGCACAAGCGAGATAACAAATATACAGTATATCGACCGAGGCTACGAGGAGATAGAAAACGTGCTTTCATCTTTGGGAGCGGATATAAAAAGAGTCTGAAAGGAGCGGATGTAAAATGCAGAACGGCAGGTCGCAGCAAAAGCGGAAACGGAATATGTCGCTTCATTACAGTGCAGTAGTACTGATCGTTCTGATAATATTTTCCGTTCTTTCGGTAACGGTTTTGTTCAACATCGAAACGGCCGTGGTAATCGGCTCGTCTATCTATACTGCGGAGGAAATAATCGGAGTCAGCGGTATCCGTGGCGGCGACAACATGGTACGCAAAAATCTCGGCAAGGCTGAAAACGCTATCACTTCGGAGCTTGTCTATATCGAGGAAGCAAAGATCACCCGCAAACTTCCCTCATCGGTGGAGATTGTGATCGTTCCATGCGTTGAGACGGCAAGTCTTCAAGATGAGGGCGGTTTTATGATCGTGAGCGAGACGGGGAAAATACTTAGGCTATCGGAAGAACCCGCCGAGGACACGCAGGTGTTCTATGGGGTAAATCCCGCCGAGGAGCTTAAGATCGGCGATACCTTTAAGTCGGAGGACGAAGCCAAGACAGAGGTCATCTATGAGCTTATGGCTCTTTCGGAAAACCAATTTGTTTCGGAGATAACCAGCTTTGATGTGAGCGACAGGCTCAACATAAGCTGTGTGTACGACAACAGAATAGACATAATGCTGGGAGTAATTACCGATGCGGAATACAAATTCAGGCTTGCCAAAGAGATTATTTCCACAAGGATATCTCCCGGAGCGGAGGGCAGACTGAAAATGCTGGAAAACGGAGGTCAGTTCCTGAGCAAGGCAGATCTGGAGCAGATAGAAGAAACTTTTATCCGCAATTCCGAAGCGGCTACAGAGACCGTTACCGAGGAAACGTCCGCCGAACCCTCTGCGGGGACTTCTGAGGATACGAACACGTCAACAAAACTCAATTTTGAGTAACGCGGTTTAGTAATTTTTTCTAAATTATAGTTTTTTTTTATAAAACCCTTGAAAAAGATTTTAAAGTATGTTAAAATAAATGTTGTATATCTGGAAAGTGTCCCTTTCGGCGGTTCGTTGGTACATATCAGGACTGCGGGATCGCGGGATCCGGCGGCGGTATTTGCCTCTGCCGTCACAGGATACGGTTTTTATGGAATTTAAAATAGGAGGACATTGTAAATGGGATTTTCTGTCGATAACGAGGAAGTCTTTTCCGATATTAATATAAAAGTCGTTGGCGTCGGCGGAGGCGGCGGAAACGCGCTTAACTGCATGGCTACGGAGGGTATTTTCGATGTTGAGTTCATCGCCGTAAATACCGATGCTGCCGCATTGCGTTCCTCCAAGGCTTCCACAAAAGTCCAGATAGGTGAAAAGCTTACAAGAGGACGCGGCGCGGGCAATAAGCCGGAAATAGGCGAGCGTTCAGCTCAGGAGAACCGCGATGAGATCGCTGCCGCTCTCAAGGGCGCGACTATGGTGTTCATTGCCGCGGGTATGGGCGGAGGAACAGGTACGGGCGCGGCTCCCGTTGTTGCTGAGGTAGCCAAGGAAATGGATATCCTCACCGTTGCCGTTGTAACAAAGCCGTTCAATTTTGAGCAGAAGGCTAAAATGGTGCAGGCAGAGCGTGGCATCGTGGAGCTTATGAAAAACGTGGATTCCCTTGTGGTGATCCCCAATGAGAGACTTATTTCCACAAGCGACAAGCCCCTTACTATGAAGGAAAGCTTCGCTATGGCGGATAATATACTTAAAACCGGCGTAAAATCCATTGCCGAGCTTATCACGGTTGACGGATTCATTAACCTGGACTTTGCGGACGTTGAGACCACTATGAAAAATGCGGGCTACGCGCATATGGCTATCGGTCACGGTTCGGGCAAGGACAAGGCTGCCGAGGCGGCAAACGCTGTTATTACAAGTCCGTTGCTTGAAACTTCTATCAGCGGCGCTACAAGACTGTTGGTAAATATCGTTATGTCCGAGGACGCTCTTTCCACCGATATCGACACGGCTACAAAGCTTATTACCGAGGCTGCCGATCCCGATGTTGAGCTTATCTTCGGTGCAAGCTTCAACGACCAGATGGAGGACGAGATCAACCTTACCGTTATTGCTTCGGGATTCAAGGATTTCGGCGCGGGAAATGTTGTCAAGGCGGATTCACCCGTGGCTGAAGCAACGGAAGCAGAAGCCGCTCCTGCTCCCTCGTCAGCGATCGACGACTATAGCGCACTGTTGGGTATTTTCAACGACAGGACCTGATAAAAGCAAACGTAAAACCCGTTCCGATGAAATGTCGGGACGGGTTTGTTATTGCTGCATAAAACCGAACGTCCTCTGCCTTTTGAAGACGGAGGACGTTCGGTTATGGGGTTATGGGGTTTTATAGGCAACTGCAAGACGGGGGGAGTCCTGCAGATTGTAAGTGGGCGCCGCCCGCTGTCCGACGGAAATTCCGCGGACTCCACAGCGTATGCGAATGGAGACGAGGACGGCATAAAAACAGTCAAAATCCGTACGGCACGTTATTTTTTCCGAGCCGCCTGACTATAGAACTTATTCTCATAGGTATCAGCGCACGTCTTTTCAACAATCTTTTGTCGCTGACTGCGTTAAAAATCCTTGCCATACACAAGTATGTCTGCGGATTTTTGCCTTGTCATCGGCAAAATCTTGTCGAAAATCCGCACACTATCCCTATGAGAACAAGTTCTGAGCTCGCTTCCCTGCGGGCATGATCTTTTTTATGAACATGAAATTTGTTTTTTGACTATGGCTAAAGTATACACCTTATTTGTGAAAACTGTATGAAAACTTTAGGAAATACTTATAAAAAAGTTGTACAAAAAATTCGAAAAAACTCTTGACAACTTTTTAAAGTTGTGCTAAACTTTAAAAAGTTATTATTAAGAAAGGGGTGAACAGTATGACATTCAGAAGAATACACGAAATTTTACGGATCGACCGAAGAAAGTGCTGTTCACATCTTATCTGATTTTTTGTGAAATTATGGTTAGAAGCTGTGACTATAGGCGCGCTCTTTCGGTTTATCCGGAGGAGCGTTTTTGTTTTTGGGGTTTCAGGTTTCAATCGGTGAAAAATTCTCCCACCGGTATGCCGAGAATTTTTGAAAGCCCGTAAAGCTCGATGTCGGAAACGGTTCTTGTTCCGTCCTCAATTCGGGAGACTGAGCCGCGGCAGATGTACACAGCAATTGTCTCAAGCTTGTCCGAAAGCTGCTGCTGACTCATCTTTTTGGCAATGCGGAACTCTCTCACCTTGTTTCCCACCATGTTTTTTCTTTCGCCGTCAATTATACGCGCCATATTTTCCTCTCCTTTGAAGTAATTGTCTTGACATAGGACAATTATTATGATATACTTTTTTTCAGACAATATTGTCCTGTTATAGGACAATCGGCGCAGCTAAGGGGGTAATTAAAAAAATCATGATTCATTTTTCAAGACGATGCACTAAAAATCCTGTTACGATCTCACTATTCATAAAGGAGGTACAAAATGGGCATATTCAACAAATCCAAAAAAGAAGAGAATACCGATGAATTCCACAGGGATTACGGCGTTTTCAGCAATATCGGATATATTCTGAAAGCGTTCGCTCGGTATAAAAAATCCCTGTTTTTCCTGCTTATCGCGGGAGGTATCGCGGGAGCGTCAATGTCCTACATCTGGAGCTTTATCGGAAAGCTTGTTATCGACATGATCGAACGGCAGGCGGGTTCCGCAGACAGGGACATAACTCCGCTGCTGTGGCTTGTTGCAGGAGCGGTTGCGGTGGAATTGGTCTTCCTGTGTGTGAACAATATTTCCGCACAAAAACTGAACGTTGGCTTTACCTATATCCGTATGATGCTGGTAAAGGAAAGGATCGCCAAAACACTGTCTATGGAGTATGAAACACTGGAAACACCCGAAATGCTTGACCGTCTGCAAAAGGCTAAGCGAGCCACAAACGGCGACTGGCAGGGCGTTCAGGGCATGATGACCTATATGCAGACTATGATGACCTACGTAGTCTCGGTGGTAGTATCAACGGTCATTATGGCAAGCTTTAACCCTTGGATAATTTTGGTGGTCGGAATACTGTCAGTGATACAGTTCCTGTTTTTCGACTATATCCGCAAAAAGGACAAAAAAGAAATGTGGGACGCCATGATGCCGCACTGGCGCAAGCTGGAATACATGGAAAACGTCACCACGGATTTTTCCTACGCAAAGGATATCCGCCTTTTCGGTATGAGAAGCTTTCTCAGCAAAAGGCAGAAAAAGGTCTACGACAAAGAGCTTGAGCACTGGTGGAAATCGCGGCAGTACTGGGTATGGAACACGCTTTTCTCCCACGGCATAGCCTTTATCAGAAACATCATCGTGGTGGGCTGGCTGATATGGAGCGTGGTGAACAACGGGCTTTCTATCGGTAACTTCACGCTGTATTTTGCAAGCTCTATGGCGTTTTCCGAAGCAGCAATGCAAGTCCTTGCGGCAGTAGCGGGACTGAAAGAGCGTTCTGCTCACACGGACGATTTCCGCAGCTATATGGACATTCCCATAGGCGACGAAAGCGCGGAGACTATTCCAATACCCGAAGCGGAGGACTATATGTTCACCTTTGAGAACGTTTCGTTCCGCTACAAGGGACAGGAAAAATACGCGCTGAAAAACATCAACATCACCCTTTCCCCCGGGGAAAAGCTTGCGGTGGTGGGACTTAACGGTGCGGGCAAGACTACCTTTATCAAGCTGCTGCTGAGGCTGTACGACGTTACCGAGGGACGTATCCTGCTGAACGGCACGGATATCCGCAGCTTCGACAGGGCGGAGTATTTCAGAATGTTTGCACCCGCTTTTCAGGACGTTACGGTTTTTGCTTTCCCCATGAGCGAGAACGTCTCCATGAGCGAACCGTTCAACACTGATAAGGATAAGGCGGAAGAAATGCTCCGCAGCGCAGGTCTCGGCGAGAAGATAGATTCTCTTGAAAAGGGCGTTGACACCGAGCTGCTGAAGGTTCTGTACGACGACGGCGTAGATCTTTCTGGCGGCGAAAAGCAGAAGCTTGCGCTTGCCCGCGCGCTTTATAAGGATTCCAAAATTATCGTCCTCGACGAGCCTACAGCCGCTCTTGACGCTCTTGCTGAGTACCGCCTGTACCAAAGCTTCGATGGAATGATCGGCAAAAAGACTGCTGTCTATATTTCCCACAGGCTGTCCTCAACACGCTTCTGCGACAGGGTTGCAATGTTCGCAAAGGGTGAAATGGTAGAGTCTGGTACTCATGAGGAGCTTATGGAGCTGAACGGAGAGTATGCGGAGATGTTCCGTGTGCAGGCACAGTATTACGTTGAGGACAAGGACGTTATTTTATCGGAGGGAGTGACGGAAAATGGCTGATAAAACAACTAAAAAAGAAAAAAGCAAGGTACTGCCTGTGCTGAAATATTTCTTCCCCGACGCGTGGAAAAAATCAAAGGCGTACTTTATTTTGTCGGCGGTGAACGTGCTGCTTATGGCGGCGGCTCCGATGTCTGACCTGATTTTCATGCCGCTGCTGGTGGATTCGCTTATCGCCCCGGAAAAGGACATTCGGCTGATATGTCTTTACGGAGGACTTATGGTAACGGTCAGTATTATTCTGAACGCTTCCTACAGCGCACTTACCACTCATCTTGAAAAATACGAGGACTTTTTCCTTAACGCTACCTCGGTGGATATTTCAAGCAGGTGTATGGAAATAGACTTCGCTCTGACGGAAAACAAGGAGGCTTTGGAACAGATCAACAAAGCCCGTGAAGGAATGAGATATTCGGGCGGTGTTCACAATATCGCAAGAGCCTTTTTCAACACAATTTCCAATGTACTGAAAATTTTCGGCGCGGCAGCTGTTATGATAGCAAGCGCACCGCTTTTGCTGCTTCCCGTGGGCGTATTGCTTGTGATCAGCGCAGTGATAAATAAGAAAAAGAACGATATCGACGTTAAGCAGTTCTCCGAGCTGTCAGGAATAAACCGTATCTTCGGACATATTCTCTGGGAAATGGAGGACTACCGCGGCGGCAAGGACGTGCGCCTTTACAGTGCGGGAGGAATGATGATAGAAAAGGCGTCCCAGCAGATAAACCGCCTGAACGCCTACTGGGAAAAAATCTACAGGAAAAAATTCCCTTATAATATTATGGACGCGGCAGTCGGCGCAGCGCGTGATTTCGGAACATACCTTTATCTTGGCGTTTTAGCGATAATCGGCAGGATAACGATAGGTACTTTCACACAGCTTATTAACGCGTCGGGAACGCTGAGCAATGCTTTGCAGGGAGTCGTTTTCGGACTTCAGGAAGTGGAAAAGGCAAGCGGCTACGCCTATGAGGTGGTGAAGTTCATGGAGTACCCGCCCTATATGGAAAAGGGCAGCAAAAAGGTGGAAAACCTTGACAAGGGTCACACCATTGAATTCAGGAACGTTAGCTTCTCTTACCCCAACACAGGGGTAAAGGTGCTGGACAATGTTTCCATTACCCTGCACAGCGGCGAAAAGCTTTCCGTTGTTGGACTCAACGGCGCGGGAAAGACTACCTTTATCAAGCTTCTGTGCCGTCTTTACGATACCGACAGCGGGGAGATACTTCTTGACGGCGTGAATATCAAAAGCTATGATTACGACGACTACATGAAGCTGTTTGCGGTGGTTTTCCAGGATTTCCGCTTGCTGGCGTTTTCGGTGGACGACAACGTTCTGCTGGGCAATTCCGAACCGTCCGAGGTCATTGATTCACTGCTTGAAAAGGTTGGTCTTGACGAAAAGGTGCAAAGCCTGCCAAAGGGCAGGGAGACTATGATGTACAAGATGTTCGACAAGGAGGGTGTGGAGCTTTCCGGCGGCGAGCAGCAGAAGCTTGCGATTGCCCGCGCGCTTTACAAGAACGCTCCGGTAGTCATTCTCGACGAGCCTACAGCCGCTCTTGACCCTGTTGCGGAATACGAGATTTATAAGCGTTTTGACGAGCTTGTGGGCGGAAAAACGGCAGTCTATATTTCTCACAGACTGTCAAGCTGCAAGTTCTGTGACCGCATCGCGGTTTTCTCGGAGGGCACTATAAAAGAATTCGGAACGCATGACGAGCTGCTTCGGAAGCAGGACGGTCTGTACTCAGAAATGTTCAAGGCGCAGGCACAGTACTATATATAAATAACGAACAACTTAAAAACCGCATTTTTCGTCGTAAAGCTAAAGACGAAGAATGCGGTTTGGTTTTCAGTAAGTAATATCATTCATATCGGCGATCTCCGCGCCGCCGTAGTAGTAGAGCAGTATCTCTCTGTAATCGCTGCCGTCGTTTGCCATGGCGTTTGCACCGTACTGGCTCATGCCCACGCCGTGACCGCTGCCTTTGGTGGTAACGGAAAAATTCTCTCCCTTTGCGGAATATTCAATGGTAAAGTTTGCGGAGCGCAGGGAGAATATCCGTCTGAAATCCGCGCCCGTCAGCTCTGCATCTCCCGCTGTCATTTTTGTGACCGTTCCCGACGCACTGCGTTCTTCTATTTTGAGCCAGTCTTCGGGGTCTCCGCTGAAATCAGCGTCTTCCAGAGCGGTTTCAAGACGGGCTTTAAGCTCCGCTTCGGTAAATGTATTTTCCTCCAGATAAGAGGGGGACTTTTCGTCCTCACTGCTGTCAACGGGAACAAGGTAGTCCACTGGACTTCCCCAGACCACTTCCGCGCTTTCGGTTTTTCCTCCCGACGTGGAATGAAACGCCGCCACTATAGGCTCTCCCCCGTATACGAGCACGTCCGAACCGGTTGCGTCAACGGCTGCGGAGGCCTTTTCAAGATACACTTCATAACCGCTTCCGTAAAAGGATTTTGCCTGTTCGGGAGTGAAATACGCCTGATACTTGGTGCTGTCATTGGAAATATCTGCGCCCATAAGTTCGGGGTCGGGAGAGAGACTCTGTTTTTCCCTCTGCCTTACGGCGTAAGTCCGTGCCGCCACAGCCTGCGCTTTTAAGGCTTCCTCGTGATAGGAAGCGGGCATTTCCGCAAGCACTGCGCCTATAACATAATCACGAAGAGAAAGCTCCATAACTTGTCCGCTCGTGAAATCAAGGACTTTGAGGGTGTCGGGTTCGTACTGTTCATTTTCGGAAGCGGATTTGGCAGGCTCGGTTTCTTGTAGACTTTCCGTTTCCGCCGTATCGGTGACGGCATTTTCGGCATTGATGGGTAGTCCCGCAGCTTTGGCGGTGAGCGGAGGAGTAATGTTTTCCCTCGGTTTCAGAAAGGTCAGCATGGGTATGGCTGCCAGCAGCAGGGCGAACAGAGCGGCGACTTTCAGTAATTCTTTCATTTTGAACAGCTCCTTTGGGGTTTTGATTTGGGTTTTCCTCGTTCCAATGCAAAAAAATCTTGACAATGGCGCACATCTGTTGTAAAATATGAATATATGCTATTTTTATTACTGTAAAAGGAGAACACGCATTGAACGGCATTGAATACGATAAGGACGTCTTTAAAAGCTTATGCGGGGAATTCGTAAAAAATAACAGGATCCCTTTCGAGCTTTATGAAAAATATCAGGTCAAAAGAGGTTTGCGCAACAGCGACGGAAGCGGCGTTATGGCAGGGATCACAAATATATGCAACGTTCACGGCTATATAGTCAACGAGGGCGAACGTGAACCCGTGGAGGGCGAGCTGATCTACAGAGGCTACAGTATAACCGATATTGTTGCAAATACCTCCGAGGCAGGCCGTTTCGGCTTTGAGGAAACTGTATACCTGCTCCTGTTCGGACAGCTCCCCACAAAGGAACAGCTGAGCGGTTTCAATGAAATACTATCGCAATTCAGAGAGCTTCCCGCAGGTTTTTCCGAGGATATGATCTTCAAAGCTCCGTCAAGGGATATCATGAATAAAATGGCGCGGTCGGTTTTGGCTCTTTATTCATATGACGAGGATCCCGAAGAACGCAGTCTTGAAATGGAACTGCGCAGAGCAGTCACAATAATTGCCCGTCTTCCTTCGACTATGGTGGACGCTTACCAGATCAAGCGCAGGGTGTTCGACCGTGAGAGCCTCTATATGCATCCCCTTAATCCCGACGAGTGCACCGCCCAAAGCGTATTGTCCACGCTCAGACCTGACAGGCAGTACTCTCCCGAGGAAGCGAGACTTCTCGACCTTATGCTTATCCTCCACGCGGAACACGGCGGAGGAAACAATTCTACCTTTGCCTGCCGTACACTTACCTCGGCGGATACTGATGCTTATTCGGCTTATTCGGCGGCGATAGGATCTCTTAAAGGTCAGAGACACGGCGGCGCGAATTTCAAGGTTATACGTCAGCTTGAAGAATTCAAGGCTAATATTTCCGACTGGGAAGACGACAGTCAGGTTACAGACTATATAGCCAAGGTCATCAGAAAAGAAGCGGGAGACGGCAGCGGTCTTGTCTACGGTATGGGACACGCGGTCTATACCCTTTCCGACCCGAGAGCGGTCATACTTAAAAGAAATGCCGTCAAGCTTGCGCAGGGTACAGAATACGAAAAGGAATTCCGTCTGCTGGACGCGGTGGAAAGGCTTACTCCCGAAGTTTTTGCTAATGTAAAGGGCAGCACCAAAACAATGTGCGCCAACGTTGATCTTTATTCGGGACTTGTGTACAGAATGCTGAAGATACCTGTAGAGCTTAACACGCCGCTTTTTGCAGTGTCAAGAATAGCAGGCTGGGCGGCTCACCGTATCGAGGAGCTTATCAACGGCAGGAGGATCATCCGTCCCGCGTATAAGGCAATCGCTAAGAGGAAAAAATATATTCCGATAGGCGAGCGCGTATAATATTCAAGGATATATAGTCACAGCCGTTTTACGGTAATACTTTAAAAGGGGAAAGCGACATGGGAAAGAAACCTTACAAGGCAAAGAAAGTCAAGCTGGACAAGAAATACTCAATGGCGGCATACGGACTCACGCTTATCGCGGCGGTGGCTGCAAGAACAGAGCAGCTCCGGTCGAATGTTAATTTTGCCACGGGAAAGTATATTGACCCGTCTCCCGCAAAAAATTATACGATGTGGGTTCTGATAATCGGTTTTATCCTTATCGCGGCGGTCATGTTTTTGGGACAGTCCAGAGACAAGGCGATCAAGTCGTGCATACTTATAAACCCCATGCGGCTTCGTTCGGAAAGACTTGCCAAAAAGCTTTCTCCCGTTGCGGCGGCTGTAATGATGCTTATGGCGGGACTTATGGCATTTGATATTGTTCTTCATCTGACCGAAGTAGCGGGAAAGAATGCGGAGATATCCACGGAAGACAATCCCGTATTTGCTTTTGCAGGAATACCTGTGATGACGTGGATCGTGTACGCATGCGCGCTTATAACGATAATAACCCTTATCTCAATGGGTTCAAATATTCTTAAGGGAGACGGCATAACCAAGGGCAACTGCGTTTTCATCATGTTTTTCCCGATATGGAAGCTTCTTGAGATATTCTCCATGTTCTCTGAAAATCAGCTTGTGGGAATTTATTCTGAAAAGGTCTACATCATGCTTACGGCAATGACATCTTCGATGTTCTTTATCTACGCGGCAAGGGTTTTTGCCGGCTTTGAGAAAAAGAACACTCGTATATGGATGTGCATTTTCGGATATGCCGCTTCGGTTTTTGCGGCAGTATCGGTTCTTCCAAGATATATTTCTTACTTTATGCTCAGCTATACAGAGCGTGAGGGAATGTCCGCTCCCGCGACTTCAGATGTAGGTATCGCGGTTGTTACCATCGCGATCGTGGCAGTTTTCTGGAGTACTTATGTTTATAGGGTAATGCCCAAGCTGAACCTGACGGGCAAGCGCCGCTGGACGAAGACCACTATCGCGGTAAGAAATATGCAGTCCATTGAGGACGAATAAATATTCCAACAAAACAGAGGATAGAGAATGGGGAACGATGCGTCTGATCTCTATCCTCTGACACTATAGACTGAACTGTAATAAGCTGCGGGAAAGGAGGCGGAGCGCCGTCATGAAAAAAACAAAATTTATCCTTGTTTCCGCATTATGTGCGGTTTTCATGTCGGGGTGTTCTTTGGGCGGATCTGTGGATTCCCTGCTGTCTCCGCCGAAGCTGTCCGAGGAGCAGAACGCAGTCTACGACGCACTGATCAGGTCGGCCGGAAAGGATATCCGTTTAAAATACCCCCGTTCGGGAGAGTACCGCTCCGCTTTCGTTTTTGCGGATATCGACGGCGAACCTGACCGAGAAGCTGTGGTGTTCTACGAAAAAGCGGCTGAGACCGAGGGCGGCGGAAACGTCAGGATAAACATTATCGACCGGCGCGGCGGAAAGTGGACAAGCGTTTACGACCACGCGGGGGCAGGTACGGGAATAGACAGGATACTTTTCTCGGAGCTTGGCGAAAGCGGCAGACAGAACGTTATCATCGGCTATACCCTGCTTTCGGGAGAAAGAAGCGTTCAGATATACAGCTATAGTGACGGTTTGCTCACAACGGAATATTCCGACACCTACAGCACCATGTTTACAGCAGACCTTGAAAGGAACGGCAAAAACGAGCTTATCCTTGTCAGACCCGGAAACCAGTTGAGAAAGGCTTCGCTGAGTTCGGTATCGTCTGACCCCGAAAGCGGTGAAATAATCGAAACCAGCAGCGTGGCTCTGGACGATTCCGCGACCGAGTTTGTGAGCGTTGCGGCGGGTTACGTGGGAAAGGAAACTCCCGCTATCTTTATCGACGGTCTTTCGGGAGGACAGCTTACTACGGAGATAATTTATTCCGTGGACGGTCAGTTAAGGAATCCCCTTTATCTGGGCGAATCGGGCCTTATCGAAAAGACGCGGCGTCCGTCGGGATACTCCTGCACCGACATCGATCTTGACGGCGTTATCGAAATTCCCACGCTTACTCTTTTCCCCGGATACTTTGAGGATTCCTCGGGTACAAAGCTATACAGCACTGACTGGAACGTTTTTGACAATTACAGCATTACGAAAAAATATTCAAGCTTCTATAACGTGAGCGAGGGGTACTGTTTTATCCTGCCGAGCCGCTGGGACGGTGTTGTTACCGTTAAAAGAGACGCTGCGACGGGAGAAGCTGTATTCTGCAAGTTCAGAGCCGATCTTCTCAACAGTACGGTGGAGCTTCTGCGGATAGCTGTGGCTTCCGAGGAAGAAACGGACGCGCTTCTGGATGACGGCTACATGGTTCTGAAAAGCAATAATAAAACCAATTATCTTGTAAAGTGTCCCGACCTGGAGGACGAGCCGTTGATACTTACGGGAACTGAGATCAGCAACAGCTTGTTCCTTATGGCGTGATTGAAAGGAATGATATTATGAAACGCATACTTGTCTGCGAGGACGAAGACGTTATCCGCGACTTTGTGGTGATAAATCTTAAACGTGCGGGCTACGACGTGGTGGACGTAAACTGCGGCGAGGAAGCCCTTAAGGTGTTTGATGCGGAACGCGGAGATTTCGATATTGCCCTGCTGGATATAATGATGCCCGGTATTGACGGCTTTCAGGTCTGCAAGGCTCTGAGGAAAAAAAGCAGTACGCTGGGAATAATTATGCTTTCCGCAAAAACTCAGGAAATGGACAAGGTAAGCGGTCTTATGCTTGGCGCGGACGACTACATAACAAAACCGTTTTCTCCCTCGGAGCTTACGGCGCGTATCGACGCCATTTACCGCAGGGTCAGCATGAGCGTTGCCCGTGATGAGGACGAAGCCGCCACCATTGAGTCGGGACCGTTCCTGCTGAATCTTAAAAGCAGGACTGTTGCAAAGAACGGTGTTCCAATCGACCTTACGCAGGTTGAATACCAGATAATGGAATACTTCATGAACAATCAGGATACAGCTCTGGATAGAAGCTCCATACTTACCCACATCTGGGGAGAAAACTATTACGGCGACGACAAGATCGTAGACGTAAATATCCGCCGTATCAGAATGAAGATCGAGGACGAGCCGTCCAACCCGAAATATATTTCCACAATATGGGGATTCGGCTACAAGTGGTCGGTCAAGGACGAGCAGTAGCAGTAAAACCACGCTGACATATATAACGGTTCGGGAGGAAAGTGCGGTATGTTCCGCAAAAATGTGACCGGAGGTGAAAGGCATTGCGAAGATCGAACATAACAAGGCGCTGGCTTGTGAACAATCTGGGCGTTATCTCTGCCATGCTTTTCGCGCTTGTTATCGGCGGAACGCTTTTTGTGCGGACTTATTACTACAGCACTGCAAGGCAGTATATGACCTCCCGAATGAACATGGTGTCAAACATCTTGCAGCGTTCCTACAACGAGCCGTCCTCAAGCTTTTCGGCAGAGCTTCGTTCCATTGTGGAAAACTGGTCCGAAAAGGACAAAATGGAGCTTATGGTCATACGCGGAAAAGGCGGCGTGGGACTTACCTCGTCCGGTTTTATCCCCGACGAAAAGCTTGACAGCATGACCGACTACAGCGAAGCATACGCAAGCGGTTCGAGCGGGTACTACACTGGCAGAACAGAAACGGGCGAGCGGATAATGGCGGTGTGCGTAATGCTTCCCGAAAACGATTCGGGCTATACCGCAATGAGAATGGTCTCCTCGCTGGAGGAGATAAACAGGCACATCACCAGCATTGCGCTGACTCTTGCAGCAGTCTGCCTGACTATTCTTGCGCTGATGTTCGTTTCGGGACTCTATTTCGTTAAGTCTATCGTTATCCCAGTGCGGCAGATCGGTTCTACGGCAAGGCGGTATGCGGTGGGGGACTTTTCCGTCCGCATTACAAAAAAGAACGATGACGAGATCGGCGAACTGTGCGATATTGTCAACCACATGGCAAGCGAGCTTGCTCTTTCGGAGACAATGAAAAACGAGTTTATTTCCAGCGTTTCCCATGAGCTGAGGACTCCCCTTACCGCTATAAAGGGTTGGGCGGAGACCATAGGCAGTATGCCCGGTGACGCGGATACCGTTGCAAAGGGAATGAGAGTCATCGGCAGCGAAAGCGAACGTCTTTCGGAAATGGTTGAGGAGCTTCTGGATTTCTCACGTATGCAGAACGGACGGTTCAGTCTCAACAAAACCACAATGGACGTTCTTGCCGAGCTTGGTGACGCGGTGCTTATTTATACCGAAAAGGCAAAGCGGGAGGGTATAGAGGTCATCTACGAGGAACCCGATATGCTGCCATTTGTTTACGGCGATAAAAACCGTATCAGGCAGGTTTTCATAAATGTTATTGACAACGCTATAAAGTATTCCGATAAGGGCGGAGTGGTCTCCGTTCAGGCGATAATGGCGGACGCGGAGCATATTGAAGTGGACGTGTCTGACACGGGCTGCGGAATAAGCGAGCAGGATCTGCCAAAGGTCAAGACCAAATTCTATAAGGCTAACCACACCAGACGGGGCAGCGGTATAGGTCTTGCGGTTGCGGACGAGATTATCGCAATGCATGGAGGAAAGCTTGACATTTTCAGCAGGCAGGGCAAGGGTACGACTGTTACAATAACGCTGCCTGTACAGAAGCAAAAAGATTGACGTAAAACGGTTTCTCATAAAAATAACGCGAAATGGACAGAAAATAGAAATCGGAAATGCGGGACAGCATATTGCCGCCGCGGAAAGGATACTGCAAAAAATGAGCGAAGAAAACAAGGAAAATAATTGTCCGAAAGAATGCTTTAAATCAAAAATAGGAGGACAGGCTCTTATCGAGGGGGTCTATATGCGCGGCATTACCACGGCGGCAATGGCGTGCAGACTTCCTGACGGAAAGATCGACATTGAGCAGTGGGCAGTCAAAAACGGCAAGGACGCGCCGTGGTACAGGAAAGCTCCCTTTGTCAGAGGCTGTATAAATTTCGTTGCAAGTCTTATTGAGGGAATCAGGTGTACCATGAAGTCCGCTCAAAAGCAGATAGGCGACGATGAAGAAGAGGAGGAGCTGAGCAAGTTCGAGCAGTGGCTCACCGACAAGTTCGGGGACAAGCTTGTGAACGTGATAATGATAATATCCGTGGTCGTCGCTCTGGCATTTTCGCTGATCGTTTTCAAGGGCGGACCTATCCTTATTGCCGATATAATCGAAAAGCTGGGAGCGTCCGAAAGCGCGCGTCCCATAATCGAGGGATTTGTACGTCTTGCTCTGGTGGTTGGCTATATGTACGCAATTTCTTTTATGGGAAGCATCAAGACTACCTTTATGTACCACGGCGCGGAGCATAAGACTATCGCCTGCTACGAAGCGCGTGAAGAGCTTACCGTGGAAAACGTAAAAAAGCACACCCGCTTCCACCCACGCTGCGGAACAAGCTTTATACTCATTGTGCTTATCATAAGCGTTATCGTGGGAATTTTTCTGCCGAGAAACAATATGTGGATACGCTTCGGTGTACAGA
>CAMWRN010000014.1 GCA_947176675.1 uncultured Clostridia bacterium
TTTTTAATGATACTAAAATAATTTCTTGACATTTGCCACGGAATATGCTATACTGTTGCTAAAGCTAATGAATGTGTTCGCCTCGGGGAAATCGACCCCTATGGAAAGAAGCATTTCGTTAGCTTTTTCTGTTCCCCACTGGGGAACTATTTATACCACATAGCACCTATCGCAAAATGTGTAAGTCTCCTTGATATTACAGCCGCTTTGCTTGTATTCCTCGGCAATAATATCAATAGTCTCCTGCAAAAGAGCTATTGCATTTTCAAGATACTCGCAGTAAGCATTAAGTATGGCATAATCGGCTTCGGTCTTGTATTGCTTTTTTTCTTCGTCAGCAAGTTTTTGGATACCTTTTCCGTCAAAAAAGCTTACAAAAAAACGCTCTGTACAATCACTGCCGTCAATACCGTAAACACAAACCTCCGCTTCGGTGTTATCGTCAATAATAAAAAGTTTCATATCAATTTCCTCCGTTATCATTATTATTTGTTCGGGTAAATCCCTGTTTTCTTGCCGCCTTTGCAGCATCTTTTTCAGCCTTTTCATCGGCATTTTTTTTCATATTCTCGCTTGCTGCCGCCCGAATATCATTAAGGGTCTGTAAGTGCTTATTATCCTGTCTTTTTTTCATAAGCAGCATATACTGTTCCTTGACCATATTGTTTGCGTATTCGCGCTGATCGGGAGCGATTTCGTCCATAAATTCATGCGGCAGAGTAATAACATCACCGCTGCGCCTGATTTTCTTTTCCCGTGAGCAAAGCTGAATAATGCTCCAGATTTTGTTGAAATCAAAAAGCTGTCTGCGGAATTCAGATACGTCAACAGCAGAAATATTTCCGTTTCTGTATATGTAAATATCCGTTTTCCCTGCGTGAGTTACTTCGATTACCATATTCTCTGTCAGTTGACGCGAGCTTCGGTATTTCCGTAAAGCTTTTTCTGTCAGCTCGCTGTCCTGCAAGGGTTCGTCCACATCAAGTCTGAGGGAGACGGTATAATCGTCTGCGGCGTTAAGCTCAGAACTTACAAGCTTGTTTTCCTCAATACTGTTTACGGCATAATCATAATAATTGACTTTATTTCCGCAAATCTCACGTTTTCGCGGATAAGCTTTAAAATCAAAGCAAAGCTTAACACTGCTTAAATATTTTTCATATTCGCTTGAATAATTTTCGTCAAACGGCAATCCGTTTTCAGCAGCATAAATTATAAAATCCTTGCCGTAAAGCTTATCATAGACTTTTAAATAACAGCTTAAATGACAGTATTCTACTGCAATAGGAGCTTGTTCGGACTGAATATCATATTCGTTTACAACCGCTGCGGAAATATACTGCGGTTCTTCAATATGTATCGAATCGCTGTCCTCATCATAAAAACCAAACGCTTCGCCTATATCGTTAAGAAATCCCGTCAATTCGTTGTCACACCTTATAAATCCGTTCTCCGTAAGGAAAATATGGCTTGACGATACCAAATTAAGAGCCGTACTAAAGCTTACCGCTGTTAAATCATCATACTTTTTGGAATTAGCGCACAACAGAATAATTTTTTGAAGCAGCTCATAGGACAAAATATCGGCTTCATCAGCTCCCTCGTTTTTTCTGACTTCATTTTCAAGAGCAAGAACGTCTGAAAGGAAATCTGAATCGTTGTGTAACACAAGGCTTTTAAGAGACTCCGTATTTAAAACGCCAACACCGTAAAGGAATATAAGGCGGTCAATCTGTTCTGTATAAGGCTTGCGGAGTATTTTCTTTTTCAGCTCGTCATCAAGCTTATTTTTGCATACAAGCTCCTGCGGCAGACGTGCATTGAACACGTCCACCATTATTGAGTAACGGAATAACATCGTCTGCATATCCGCGTCCTCGGATATATAATCACGGTATGCGCCCATAAATTATTCCTCCTTTTTCAGATTGATATATTTGCCCGTATCTGCAAGGCTGTAAACGGCTTTTTCCGTTCCGCTCAAAGTCTTTTTCGATATTGTAGCCTTGCCTTTGGCAAGCAGCTCCGCCGCTGTCTTGGCGGTAACGGTCACACCGTTGTATTTATCTTCTTTCCATAGAGCAAAACCGCAGCCGTCCTTGCCGCTTTCACAGTAAAAATTACTTTTTCCCTCGAAAATATTCTTACCGCAGCGAGGACATTTTCCAACAGGTGTTTTCTCTGTTTTAATGCGCTTGAAATTTACATATTCACCCGTATCGTCAAGCTGATAATCGGCTGTGTAAGCTTCATCATCTTTATTTTTGGCTGTAAGGGAGACAGTCTTACCGTCAAGCAGCTTCTTCACCATTTCGGCAGTAATTTTTGTAAGATAGAATTTATTTTCTTTCCAGATCACAAAGCCGCAGCCGTCCTTGCCGCTTTCACAGTAAAAATTACTTTTTCCCTCGAAAATATTTTTGCCGCAGCGGGGACAAATTCCTATTGCTTCACGTTTGGGGGCGTTGGCATTTTCGTGATGTACGGGAGTGCGCTCCCTGCTGTTTTCATATGAAATCGTAGTGCGGATAAAGGTTTTCACATCATTTGTAAGCTCATCGGGGGAAATTCCTTTTTTCTGAATATTGTCAAAATACTGCTCCCACTCCGCTGTGCGTTCAACGGATTTAACGTTGTCGGGCAAGGAATCAATAAACGCACGACCAAACTCCGTTGCTATGAGCTGCTTGCCCTTACGCTCCACATATTCAGCCTCGATAAGCTGTTTAATAATTTCCGCTCTTGTTGCGGACGTTCCTATACCCCGTTCGCTTACGGCTGACTTCAAAGCCTTGTCCTCAATTCTGTTATCAATGTTTTTCATAACTGACAGCAAGGTTTTGTCTGTAAAATGCCTTTTCGGCTGTGTTGTAAATTCTTTTACAGTAATGTTATCTGCCGTAAAGCTGCTGCCCTCAGCATATTCGGGGATATTGTGTTCTTCTTCCGCTTCACCCTCATATTTGGGACGGTAAGCTTTCCAGCCTGCTTGAACCGTCTTTTTGCAGGACAGCGTATACGTAATATCCTCGCACCAAAATTCATAATTGAATTCCATGTAAACGTGCGGCTTATCAAGAGCCATAAGCAGACGATTTGTAACCAAATCATAAAGCTTGCGCTCATTCTCTGAAATAGAAATATTGCTAAGAGATTGGTTTGTAATAATAATTGCGTGGTGATCGTCAATTTTGCTGTTGTCAACTACACGCTTGTCAAGGTTTAATTCTTGACTTAAAAGATTTTTCGCACGTTCCCCATTCCCCATTGGGGAATCGGAAAGCATTTTTACAATACTTTCGATCAGCGGCTTCATATCCTCGGAGATATACTCGCTGTCGGTACGCGGATATGTAAGCAGTTTCTTTTCATAAAGGCTTTGAGCCATAGCAAGCGTTTCATCAGCAGTAAAACCGTACAAATCGTTAGCGTCCATTTGTAAGCTTGTCAAGCTGTACAGAAGAGGACGGTTTTCTTTTTTTTCAATTTTTTCGGCAGCAGTTACATTTACAGGCTTGCCTGTGCTTTGAACTTTCTTTTCTTCTGCCAAATCCCCAGTGGGGAATTCCTCGGTACTTTCCGCACCATTTCCAAGCACAAGCTTGTAAGAGGTTTTGGAAACAAAATTTTCTATTTCTTTGTCACGGTCTGCAATAATGCTTAAAAGAGGTGTCTTTACACGACCTATCTTGTGGGAATATTCGTCCTTTATTCCGTACAGACGGGATAAATTCATACCGATAAGCCAATCAAGCTTTTCACGGGTAAATGCAGCGGCATACATATTGTCATAGTCTGACATAGGCTTCAAGTTTGCCATACCCTCGCGGATAGCTTCGTCTGTAACGCTGTTTATCCATAACCGTTTAACAGGCTTTGTGCAGTTGTTGGCATTATAGATGTGACGGAAAATAAGCTCTCCCTCACGCCCTGCATCCGTGGCACATATTATTTCCGAAACATTTGGACTGTTCATAAGTTCGGAAATAAGGCTGCAAACGCCGTCCTTTGACGGGTCTGTGGGACAAATCTTAAAGTCGGGAAAAATAGGCAGCGTATCAAGTTTCCATTCCTTAAAGCCGTAATCTGCGGGCATACCAACACCGTAAAGATGTCCGACCGCATTAACCACGTAATATTCATCGCTTGCATAGCAATATTTTTTTCCTCCGCTGCCATAGACTTTTTCTCTTGCGCCCAAGCTGTGAGCTATATTTTGTGCAACGCTGGGCTTTTCTGCGAGTATCAATTTTCTGGACATTTTTTATTCCTCCCTATGATTTTTTTCAACCTTATCGTGTCTGCCGTTAAGGTCTTTTTCCTGCTTTATTTTTACCGCCGCAAGAGCAGCAATACAAATTCCCAAAGCAATAATGTTAGAAGTTCCTATATGCAGTTCATGTTTTGGAGCTTCTTTTTCCTCCGATACGCTTGTATTGCTGCTTGAATTATTGCTGTCAGCCGTATCATCTGTACCGATCGCAAAGTTTACTATGATTGCGACTATTACCAAAACTACAGCTAAAGCTTTACCCTTGAAAAGAGGTGTATTTTTATGAGTGTTCCAATAATCAGAAGCTTTTTTTAATATCTTCATTTTCAATCCTCCGTAAATTATGCTATTCCTGCATTTTCTTTTTCTTTGTCAAATTCCTCCTTTACTTCTTCATATGTTGCCTCGTCTTCTTCGTCAAAGTTATAGCTCTCCCATATCCTGTCAAGGTCAAAATCAAGCAGTACTTCCCACATTATTACATAATGCGTGGGACAATAAGTAACTTCTTCAAAGGTTATGCTTATTAAATTTCCCTTTGAATCATGATGTTCAACGGGAACTGTTTTAGAGCAACAAGCTCCACCGCTTGGGCAGTCCACACCCTCTTCCCAATGATTAAATTCCCAAAAATCCGAGCCGCCATATATTGCCGCAACATTTTCGTCATTCATAAAGATTATGTCATTACTTCCGCTGCTCTCACCGTCTTCTTCGCTTTCATCATCTGAACCTCCTACCGTTTCGGGACGTGTCATTAACTTAGTGTTATATGTAGAAATTGTGCAAAGCATTTCATCGTAAAGCTGACCTTTTGGCACTCTTGCAGCATCCGATTCATCACTCATAACAAAACCCTCAAATATCGGACCGCGCTCCATACCCATTTCGCTTAGTTCTTCATATGAATACCAATAATCTTTTTCAGGTTCCTTGGGAAAGAAATCCCACCCATATGTGTCTACATAATTATTAAAAGCCTCGCCGCTGTCATCGTAATAAGTTCTCTCCAAAGCCTCGACCTGCGTTTGATAATCGGCATAATCCGAGTCATACTGAGCTTTTTTCTCGGGATTTTCAACGCCTGTATTATCGTAATCGCTTCCTGTATGAAGAAATTCATCTATGTCTGCGTTGAATTTGTCAACGACCTCGTCCATTACTTCATAATAATGTAATATTGTTTCTCCAAATGTGCTGTCCTCTATTTCTTCTTCTTTTCCGTCCTTTGATATGTAGAAAAACGGAAAAAGAACAACCACAACCAAAATAGCTATGATTATAACAATGAAAAGAATTGGTAAAACGCTGCCACCTGCAAAAAGTAATAATTTTAAAGACTTTACAGATTGTATTGCCCTTTTCATGCTATTTGCAGCAGCTTTAACTGCCGACTTTACTTTTTGCAGCACATTTCCCTTTGAACCCATACCATGCTCCGATTTATATAAATCGGCTTTCATTTTGCGCTGCATATTTTCTTTTTTCATTTGCTGTGCACGTTTTTCAACTTTTTCCTGCTGTTGTCTAAGCTTTTCTTTTTGTGCTGCCAATTTTCTGTCGTGCTGCTGTTGTATTACCTGACGCACAGTTTTTTCAACCTTTTTTTCAACAACATATTTAGGTACAGCAACTATGGCATTTGTTGTTGCTTCTCCTACGCTGTCAGCAGAGGCAACAGCCGATGTAACTTTGGCTGTGAGTTCAAACCCTGTTTTGCCTGCGTTTACAGCTTTATTTTTATCTGCCAATTTCCGAACAGCTTTTGTTGCTGCGTGTGTAAATGGTATTGCTGCGGCTGCAACAACAGCTTCGCCCGTATTATCTTTATTTAAAACGTTATCGACCTCTGATTTTAACTGAACTGCCGATTGTGCCCTGTCAAATAACGTGTCGTTTTTTTTCCCAAGTAATTTTTCCTTATGAGCAAGCTTATAAGCCTTTTTATAAAGTGCGCCGAGGTCTTTATCACGATCGGGATTTACTTCTTTTTTCCCAGTTTCGGCGTTTTTTTTCATTTTCTTTAGATAAAAATCCGCTTTTTCTTTATAGCTTGCCGCTCGTTCGTCTGTTGTGCCGCCCTGTGAATAAACGGAATCCTTTTGTACAGAGTGGTCAAGCACCTGATCCCAAGTAACATTGGGAGGAATATAAACGGATTCGCTCAATTCAATATTGGTCTGTAATCTCTCTGTATAAGCCGCCGCCTTTTCAGATTTTACGTATTCCTCTTTAGCTGCGCTTGTTTCGCTGACTGCATTTTTATCACTATTTTCATGTGAAACATTTTTCGCCGATGAGGTTTTACTTTTTTCTTTCTCGTTTTTAGCATTTGTTGCGGCAGTCTGACGTTTGGCTTTTTCCTGCTTTTCTTCCTGCTTTGCGGCAGTTTGTTTTATGGCAGTGGTTTTTGAGTTATCAAGATTTTCTTTTTTATTGGCTTGCCTAAGATACTGTCCTCGTATAACCTGATATTTTGTACCCTTGCGCCGTTCCTTTGGTAACCGTATAACACTTTTCTCGCGGCGTTCCACAAGAGAGGTCGGCTTTGCCGCACCCTGCCTTGCAGCAGGAGTGCGAACCGATGTATTGGGGAGAGTATTTCTGTTGGATTTTTTATCACGCATACAAACAAAATCCTTTCGCTAAGAACTTTTTTGATTTTCCATAATTGCCTGCGTTTCCGAGAATGACGTTGACATGGCTTTGTACAGATTCGTATCTTTCGGGAAACGGTCATAGAACGGTATTTTATCCTTGCCGCCTAAAACCATAAGTCCCTCGCCTGCGCCGATATTATTTACATAAATAAGCTCGGAATCGGTGAAATGCAAAGTTTCCTGCAATTTTATACTATCTGCCGGAGACTGTTTTAAAAGCATAAGAAATTCAGAATTTGAAAGCATTGAACGGCAGTCATCGTCACGAAGAAGATCCTCCACATTCTGAGTAATTCCTGTAAGTACACCGCCGTATTTTCTCGCTCTTTTGTAGAGATCGCGTATAAATGACAGACAATACGGATCACGGAAAAGCACATGAATTTCGTCAATGTATATCCATGTAGGAACTCCTTTATCACGGTTTGCGGAAAGCCTGTTCCAAACGTTGTCGAGAACAAGCAGCATTGCCTGTGTTTTCAGTACGCCCGAAAGGTCTTTAATATCATAAGAAATAAGACGGTTGTTTACTTCAACATTAGTTTGATTATTAAAGTATTTTGCAGAACCCTTAACATACATTTCAAGAGTTATAAGCAAATCTTGTTTGATTTTAGGATCAATATTTTCTGTTTCAGCCTCCATGATTTTATAGAAATCGCCGAGGGTAGGAATATCCTTTTTGTCAAAAGTTTCAAGATAATGGGATTCGAGATATGTCTTATTTACACATCTGTCTATAAACGATACCTCCTGCGGAGTCAGCGGTCTGTTTGGATTCATTATGGAGATAAAGGATTCAATGAGCTGACATTTATCTGCAATTACGTCCACATCATCGTCTTCAAGCAGTGCAAGGTCAAAATCAAACGGATTTACATAATATTTTGAGCCTGTGCTGATTTTTATTGAAGTGCCGCCGAACATATTTACAATAGCAGGATATTCCCTTTCAGGGTCGATAATGATAATATCTGCGCGTGGGTCTGTAAGAAACACCGACACCATTTCTCGCTTTGCGGCAAAGGATTTTCCTGAACCGGAGGTACCTAAAATAAATCCTGCGGGATTAATCAAAGATAGAATCCTGTGGTAAGAAATAATGTTGTTTGACAGCTTGTTAAGTCCATAGTAAATCCCCCCCGACTGCTGCACTTCCTTAACGTTGAACGGCACGAAAATTCCAATGCTCTCAGTAGGCAATGTACGATTCCATTCAAATTTTCTCTGCGTTCCAACGGGCAGAACGTCGCACATACCGTCCTCCTGCTGCCATTTCATTTCTGAGTATGTACAACCATTCCGTTTTAAGGCGTTTACCACAATTTCGGTATTTGTTTTCAGCTCATCAAAGCTTTTGGCAGTAATCATAATTATTGTTGCGACCGAATACAGCTTCTGATCCTCTGTAGTTATCATATCGTAGAGGATTTTGTAACTGTCAACTTGATTTCTTATCTTTACAGGCATAGTTGAGGAAAAGTTTCCTGCCTTTGCTGCTGCGCTTTCACGCTGCGCCATATTTGTTTCGACCGCCGTTATCTGTCTCTGTACAAGCTTACGTGCCGCCGCTGTATCATAAGCGAATACATTTGTTGTGACGGTAAGCTGAATATTTGAGGACATCAAATCATTTAAGATATTGTCGCTTGCCGTTGACGGATATTCTTTAATAAAAATGCATTTTGCGTAATACTCTCCGAAAAGGAAATAATCCGACTTGAATTCAAAGTAATCGGGAGCGCAGTAAACTTTGTCAAGTCCCTTTTCAATATCCTCTTTGGTGAGTTCGGGAATAGGTGTGTCTACACCTATAAAAATATCTTTCAGCATTTCAAGGCGCTCCTGATTAGAAAGAGGGCGAAGTTGCGTATTTCCGATACGGTCAAAGCTGTTTTTTACTTCGAGATCAATAGTGTTGAATTTTCTCCGTGCTGTTTCCTCATCCGGAGCTTTTATTGTCATCGTTATGTAAATATTTTTTCTGATAGCGTTTTGTCCTTTTGAAAGGTTTTCGCGCAGAACCTTGTCGTTATATTCACTGCGTATATCATCATATCCATCGTGAGACGGTTTAACGAGTATTTTATTCTCAAAATCCTTAATGTTTATTTCGCTGTTTCTTACGCAAATTTGACAGTCCACGGTATCGTCAAGAGTGTTCAAAAATGTACAGTAATTTTCAAGCATTTCGTTTTGCTGTACATCATCGCCGAGATTATAGTTAATATCGTCCACTATATAGACTTTTGAATAAGTCTGATTTCCGATAAGCCAAATATCCTTATCAAGAATTTTTTTGTAAGGCAGTGTATCGGCAACAGTCCGTGAAATTTTAACTTTCTTTTTTTCGCCCGACTGAATTTTTTCACGTTTTTCCTTAGCCTTTTTAATTGTGCGCTGCTCATCGAGACGTGCTTTGTCACGTTCTTTGGCGTTTCTCGGCTCTCTGCTACCCAAATCCCTATTAAGATTCATTTTTTTAAGAATGCTACTTGCGATAATTGCTATAATTATAATTGCGGCAATTATAATGACGTTGGGACTTATATTTAGATTTTCAAAAGAAAACGACGGTGTTGCCTGTGCGGTTGTTTCTGTCACTATGGCTGCTTTTGTTTCGACAGCCGTGGTTTCCTTTGGAAGTGTAATTATTTCTGTCGGAAGTTCGGTAACTTTTTCGGGAATTTCTGTCATTAGTGTAATTGGTTCGGACACGGATATTTCCGATATGGGAATGTCCGATGATACCTCCGAAATGCTCTCACCCGAAATATCGGTAATATCAGTTTCGTTTAAAGATGATTCGGATAAATCCTTTTCCTGCTCTGTTGTAATATCAATTTCGGATGTGCTTACAGCAGTTTCATCTGTGTTGGAACTTGTAACTCCTGTTACTGTCGTACTGCCCGTTGTTTCCGATACAGCAGAGCTGACGGTACTTTCCGTTGGGATTGTGATTGAGGTTGTATCGTTCATATATTTTCATCTTCTTTCTTTTAGGACTTTTTACGTTTTTTGTTTTTCTTTTCAGCTTTTTTCTCAAGCTTTAAGCGTTCTTTTTCGATACGCAGTTCTTCATTGCGTTCGGCAGTTACGGCTTCAAGGTTTAGCTTAACTAATTCTTTATGTACCGTTGCTTCTGGAGGCGTATATTTTAGTTTTCGTTTCTGAACGCCCAAATAATATGCGAGGGCTTTTTTTCCGATTTTCTCAATCGGCATATCGTTGTAGCTTGCCCATCCGATTGCCGCAAGCGGAGCGACTTCAAGAATTATGAGCCAGCCTACTGTGTCCTGTGACATTATTTTATTTCCCCAAATTCCCGTCGGTATGGCAAGCGCAAGTATTCCTGCGCCGCAAATAAGCTGCCTTACCGTCAAGCCGAAAAAGAATTTTTCCTTAAATGCTTTTATTTCAGCAGGAACGCTTCTTCTCATTACGCCCATTTTGTATTCCTCCTTATGCGCCGAACATTCGCTTTGTAATATCGCTTGATTTTTTTATGGTAACGCAAAGTATCGCAAGACCGAGCAGAGGACCGAAATATCCCACTATAAGTCCCAAAGCTCCTGCAGCATTCAAAAGCGCTCCTCCCATGTCTCGGCTAAACCATGTTCCGAGATGTGTATAAACCTTACATATAGCTCCGATAACCGTGGTTTGCAGACAGACCGCCGAAAGCGATTTTATAAAACTTAATCCCGTTGAACGAAACGTACTGTTGCAAAGCGTTGAAAGTGCAATCGGACCGACAGCCATATGTATTCCTATTTCAAAGACTATTCCCGCAACCTCGACTGTTAACATGACCATCATAATAAACACAGCAGCCAAAACTAAATATAGCAGCACCGTTGGCAGTAAATAATTCAGACCAAAAACGCCGCCATCAATGTCGGGTGTGGTTGTTACTGCAATATTAGTGGCTAAGGAATCAAAGCCGTCTTGTAGGCTTGCTGTGCCAAGCTTTCTGAAATATCCGCTTATACCTCCGACTATTGAAGATGAATTTTCAATAATTATTTTTGCAACCACAAGTTTTATTCCAAGCTGTATGGCGTCTTCCATTCTCTCAAACCACTTTGATGTTATTTGTGAAAACATTTCCATACATAAAAATAATGTTGTAAGCGACACACCTGCCGACGTTACTGCACTATTAACAACTTCGTTTTCAGTCAATGGTAAATTAAAAATTTCATTTATTATTTTGCCAAAAGCATTAATGAGATTACTAATCCAACTTACAACCTCCAGCATTCCGTTTCTTAAAATTTCTTCCAAACTATTCACCTCCATATTTAGCGGCGGACAATCCAACGCCGCCCGCCGCATGAGCGGTCACTTAAAGAGATACCATTTTGCCAATAGCTGCAACTATTGCGCCGCCAATCATACACTGCATACCTCTTGTCTTACCAGTTGCATCATCGTCCTTAAATCCGATTGCCAATTGTATACCGCCGACAATTACAAGCAAACCGCCCAATCGCGGTATCCATAATTTTAAAAGTTCGATGATTTTATTGATTGTTTCTTCTGCACCTCCGTCATCCCCCGCAGCAAAAGCAGTAACTGTACACATGGACAAAGCCAACGGCAGCGTAACAAGTACCTTTCCCGTTTTCTTTGTCATAAGTTTGCCAAGCACATTGGTAGCCTTAACTGCTAACCTTGCCCCTGCTTCGGTCATGGTATCGGAGATACGCTCCATAACCGTAAGTTCGTTTGTCTCGTTCATTTTGAACGACCTCCTTTAATATAAAAATTTTTATATATACCAATCGGATTTCTCCGTTGATACCTGAAAATAAAAAAGGAGCTAAACGATATATCACTATACCGTTTAGCTCCATCAGCTGTTCCGTATCCCCATTCAGATACGCCTTATTTACTTGTCAATACTGCAAATTTTTGACTTGATCCATACTTCTGTTCAACAATTTCTATGTACTTTTCTCCATTTTTGGAACGCTTTCTGACAACAGCTTCACCGCCATTTTTAAGTATATCCATAATAGAGTTATACATTTCTTCTTTTGAATCTGACTTAACTTCCATATTTTCCATCTCCTTAAAAATCCCCACTGGGGAATTATGCAATTTCAGCCGAATATATTTCCCCGACTTCTGCAAAAATAGCGTTGATTTCGGGTTTAATGTTTTTGTTAAGCTCCGATAAAGGCACAATAACATTATTATCGGAAGAAACAAAATTGATAGTAATTGTACCTACATTATCTGTTCCAATCGTTTCGCCTGTATCGTAATTGTTAAAGTCAATTATCTCATCTTCCACTTTCGTATGAACATTTTCCGACAGATAATATGTATTCTTGGCTTTATTCGTTTCGTCAAGCATACTATAACGTGGGTGATTGACAATATCAAATTTATCCGTTCTGAACGGTCGTATACCTCTTATGAGTACCAGACATTCATTGTTTGGCATTGTAGCAAGTTCATCAAGCTGCATAAGCTCACGTCCGAGTATTCCGTCATTATATGAGGTTGAGCCTTGCTTTGATTTAGTTTTATTGACATTCATAGTGTCAATAGTTTCTTTTCCAAGTTCTTTCATGAGGTATTCGTTATTGTTCTGATCTTTGCCGCCAAGAAATATTGTAGTATCGCAGTTTCCGGGGATTTCCTCCCAAGACTTTTCATAAAGCCGTTTAAGCTGCGATAAATTCTGCAAAATTATTTGTATGGAAATCTCAAACTTTCGGCACGTTGCCAATATCTTTTCAAATTCGGGAATTTTACCCGTATTCGCGAACTCATCGCAGATAAAGCGGACGTGAACAGGCAGCCTGCCGTGGTATTTTGATATTGCGGCTCGGTACAGACTGTCAAAAAGCTGCGAATACATCATAGCAGCAAGGAAGTTATATGTACTGTCAGTTGACGGTATTATAATAAACAAGGCTGTTTTTTTATCTCCAAGAGTATCAAGTCCAATATTATCCATACAAGTAAGATTGCGTATTTTGGCAAGCTTGAAGCCTTGGAGACGTGTTGTTGTACTGATAAGTATAGACTGCATTGTTTTTCCTGCCGCCTGCTTAAACTCGTCATAATACTGCACTGACAATGCGTTCGGATCGTCACTTTTTCGCACGTCAAACATTACATCAAACTCCGATTTTTCTTCTTCCTTGCCCTCGATAACCTTTGCTTTATGAATGATGTCAAGCACTGCGGAGAAATTGCGCTCTTCCTCGGGAGCAGTTTCAACAAGCAGGAAGCATACCGCCGACAGCAGTAAACGTGTACAGTCCTCCCAAAAGGGATCGCCGCCTTGTCCCTCTCCTTTGGTGTTGACCATAAAGGTATTTATCATTTTAATAACAGCGGTTTCTTCATAATTACCGTCAGTATCATTTATATAATGAAACGGATTGTAATTGCAGCTATACTCCATTTTGTCAATATTAAAAACCTTTATAACATAACCCATTCTTTCAAGCATTTTTCCACAGGACTGTATCAGTTCACCCGACGGATCTGTCACGACAAAAGACGTGTTGCACTGCATCATGTTAGGCTTAACAAAAAATCTGGATTTACCTGCACCCGAACCGCCGAGTATAAGCATATTCAAGTTAAGCATTGCTTGAATTTTTTGTGCTTTTTTTGTCTTTTCAGCTATTTTACGAATTGAAATAACCTCGTTATCCGTACAGCCGCTGCTTCTTTCAAATGTTATATCATTCTGATTTGCGTACCGTTCAGCATAACCGCCCCCTGCCGAATGGATCACGACATTAAGGCATTGTCTGAATGATGTCGTTTCAGCTTTTTTGAATTTATCTCCCACATAAATATCTGCGAGTTCATAACACCTTTCAAAAGCCGATACACCTACAGTTTCAACATTTGACATTTCTATATACTTCAGCTTTTCACAGCCGAAAAACGCGCCTTTCTTAACATCGGTAACAGAAGACATAGTAACGGACTTTACCTCGGACAAAGCAAATGCAAATTCACCGATTATATTTATACTGTCGGGTATTGTTACTTTTGTGTCGCTGCCATTGTATTTTATAAGGGTATTTTTATCCGTTTCAAATATATCTGCTTTTTCTGAATTCCCCATTGGGGAATTTTTCCTCGCCTTATTTGTCAGCTTGTCAATACGTTTTTTTTCATTCTTTTCTTTTTTTCTGTCGCTGAGTTCCCTTGCCTTTCTCTCCTTGTCGGTCATAGCGTTTGTATCGCGCTTCTTGCGGTCAAGTACAAGGAAAATATCCGAGGCAAGAATAGCGTTATTATAAAAATCGTTTACGTCTCCAACAGACTGTTTTTCCTTATCCGTTCCCCAACGCGCCGATCCGTGTTCCTCGCCTTTACGGTGGAATCGTTTCGGTGTTTTGGATATCTGATACGCAAATATAAGTAAACCTGCCATACCGCCGTACATTGCGCCCGTCTGTGCCATTCCATTATCGCTTAACGCCGACTTAGCAGCATTGAAAAAGTTTTCAAGGTTTGCATAATCTTCAGCTTTGTCTAAAGCTCTCTGAAAATTTGCCTTTCCATTTTTATGTGCAGTTTCCTGCAAGACGTATCCGCCCCACATACCGAAAAGCAACAGGACAATGGCGATCACAATATAAATTATAAATGATGTCATACTCTTTTTTTGCGGCATACCATTATTCTTAGCCATTATTTGCTCCTTTCTGAAGTAACTGCTGGAGCAGCCTTTTCAGCCTTGTCCTTTTTATCGGCGTTGATTTTCTCAATAGCCTTTTTGGCGGCTGCCTTGATTTCGGAAAGCGTTTGTCCCTTTTCAGACTTCCTGTCGGCAGATTTAAGGGATTTTTCAAGACTGCTTTTAAGTCCCTCTGCCTGTTTTTCGGTAACGCCGAATTTTTCACATATCTTATCGGTATTAAGATTATTTTTATCCACTGTCATTTTTTCGCTGCCCCTGCTTATTGATACATAATCGGACGTAATTCGTGATACTTCAAATCCGTCTTTTGTTGTTACAGACGGAGCAGGAGAGATAATGCCTTTATTTTCTATGCAGCTTATTATTTCTGCTGTAGAAGCAGCGTCCTTAATACCAAAATTATTTTTTAATACCGCTTCAATTTCGCTGCGGCTTGTGCCGTTTTCAATTTCAAGATATTTAAAGGCGGCTTCGTTCCCATTTACTTCGGGCTTTATAAGCGTAATTCCGTTATTGTCTGCAACATACTGACATTGCGCCGCTTCTGCGTTGGTAGTCTCTAAGTTATGAACTTGTATGCTTTCACGTTCAAGCTTCGCGCCGCCTTTATCATACGACTTCTGTACCTCGGAGACAACTGCGGATATTTGAAGCTTGTCATATCCCATATCTTCTAAAGCTTCTCTAAGCCTGTTCTCGTTTGCAGTTACAATTATATATTGATTGGTATTTTTATCAAGTACACAGCATTTTTGACCGAGAGTATCCTTTAATCCTGCTGCCATTACACTGTTGCTGATTTTTTCCGCAAGCTGATACTGCTTGATCGTATCGTTTTTTATATCGGTAAATTCAACAGCAGATTTTGCAGGAGTATAATTAAATATGTCCTTATATTCCTGCGGAAGTGACTTGCTAATATCAGCAAGCATTTTTTCAGCGGCATATCCCGAAAAGCCTTGCTCCGCTAAGTCTCTGCGTATTGTATCTGCACTTTCAATGCCTATGCTTATAAGCTTATTTTCCTTTGAATTAAACAGCTCTATGCGTTCAAGGGAATCATTGTGATAATGCGATATATCAGTATCTTTATTTGCATTTTTGCTTTTGGTGTTGTAGGCTGCCGCAAGTTCTCTGCCCGAACGCATTGACTTGACCATTCCGTTTTGGTCGTATATCTGATATGCTTTTTCAAAATCAAGCTTTGTGCCTATCGTTTTACCGCCGTCCAAAATCTGAGCTTCGGATTTCGGAATCTTTATGTAATCCTGTCCGCCCGTATTAGGTACTTTTGTAAAATATTCGTTTTCATTTTCAGCTTCAAGCAGCTTTTCTTTGTTGACGGTAATACCGCTGTCAACAACGGTTATCAAATAATCCTCAACTGACTTTAACGCTTCGCCCTGCTTGCCTATACATTCATTTATTTTTTCCGAAAGCTCCTGCGGAAAACGTACTGCCGTAGTTCCGTTTTCATCTTTTACAAATGAAATTTTTTCATCAGACAAAGCAGCGGCAATATATTCAGCTTGTTCGGGAGTAACTTTCTGTATCTTATCATTGAGCTTATCAATATACGCAAATGGCAGTGTTTGATTGAACGTGTCTATATCAATGTTCTGCATTGTTTCTTTGAGCTGCTCAACCTCCTGCATTGCCTCTCGATACTGCCCGTCATATTCGCTGGGCACTATATTCATATAGCTGCCGTCTTTGGTCTGAAAGGTATAAACAGGAATATCGTGATAATCCAATACACTTTTTACCAGACCTATATCACTTTCGGGGACAAGCTCCGTTCCGTCCTTAACTGTTAGAGAAGCGACATTATTGTTTAGCTGCTCCTTTATGGACTGCTGCAATGCGTCGTTGAATTGATTATAATAACTTTCGGGAACAACAATAGTAGCTGTTTTTCCCTCGTCCTCCATTACCCAGTATTTCGCACCGAGCTTCATTGCATAATCTTTTATGCTGTCAAGCTTATCAGTGGGTACAGAAACTGTCCGCATTTTCTCGCCCGTTTTAAGCAGCTTGTTGTATTCTGCCGTTTTCATTTCTCCGTATCTTATCTTTGGAGCTGCGGAATCTTTTTGCGGTGATCTATCTGCATATCTTAGCCGTTCATTTCTCATTCTGATAATTTCAAGTATTATCTGCAATAACTTATTCATCATTGCAGTGGTGGAATTTACTGCGTCCTCTCCAATCATTTAAATTCATTCCTTTCCATTCCCCAACGGGGAATTTTTCCCCAGTGGGGAATTATTTTTTATTTTCTGCTTGTTCGTTTATATATGGCATTATGTCTATAATATCCTCATCTGTACAGCCGTAAGCATATGGAGAAGTATTTATCATTGCGGTTATACCTATATCTGCTTCCGCAGCTTCGCTCCAAGCGTTTGAAAGCGTAAGTGGAATTACCGTCCTTATTCCTATACCGTTTACAGAAAATGCAGGAGACTTTTCCGCTTCGGAATATGCGCTGTAAAGAGGAGTTATTTCAGTAAATGCTTGAAGGTTATCCCTGCGCCGAATTACCAAAGTGCTTGTAACTGCACTTTGATATGTACACATTCCCTCTGCATTATCGACAATGAGCAAATGGGTACTCATAATAATATTTCTTTTTTCTCCGTTGTACGCTCCGAAAATTTTCTGTTCATCATCGGAGTACGTTGCAGTATTTTTTTCATGTTTAGAGCCGTAATCCACCGACACGGGATTGTAACCCCAGTTATAGTAAAGCTGTGCAGGACTCACCGAAAGCTTGTCGCAAAGCTTTTCTACATCGGTATTATTATTCTCTGCAAACACCTCAAGCAGCATATACGGATTCAGCCGTATGAGGTAATATTCTTTATCGTCAATATCTTTATTGATGTTGATTTCATCATTATAAAAGACTTCCCACATTTCGGGATTGAGAAAATAATCCTTGTCAAGTCCTAAACTTCTTGCGTAATACTGATAATCGGTCATATCCGAAAATGTTTCGCTGTCCGTCATATCTTCAATGAACCAATCAATAGCTATTTTGTCGCTGTCCGAATATTCAATCTCTGGAGCAGGAGGTTCTGTAACAACTGTTGTTTCACTTTCTGATACAACGGGTTCTCCCTCGCTTAATACAGATGTAACATCTTCCGAAACCGGAGATTTATGCTGACAGCCTGTTACCGTAAGCATAATTGCCGCGGCTGCAAGGATACTGATTTTTTTATTTTTCATAAGACGTACTTTCCTTTCTGTTTTGTTACTTATATTATACCATATTCAATTTTTGAAGTATTTCAAAAATGCTTTGAATAAAATTTCATAAAATTCAATGGTTTTACACAGTTTTCAATATTTTTCAATAAAATTACACATTTTTCAATGGTTTTTTGGTAAATTATGGTGTAACTTCTAAATATTAAATGTGCTTAAATTCTTTCTAAACTTTTAATGAACAAAGCAAACAAAAAAACTGCCATGCAATGCACAGCAGCTAAATACGTTAAAATATTATCCTATTTTATTTCTACATCATAAATTTCATGATTAGAAATATTGCTGTTAATTGTTTTATAGCATTCGTCAAAATTATCGTACCCCATTCTTTCAAGATACTTATGTACTGTTGTCTCTGACATAAACTTACTGCCATTTGCCCTCGTAAAAGCTTCGGGGTTAGTTTTTACAACATTTGAATCCTTTTCAACAAATACATTCTTTGTTTGTTCGCTGATTATACAATACAATTCTTTCTTATCTCCGACGGCATATTGGGAATTAGGGTCAAGCATAAGCATATCTTCTATTTTTTCACCTAATAAAGTAACCTTGTAAAATACGGTATATTCGTTTGAAGCTTTATTAGAACTCGTTATTTCCAATTTCCCACATATAGGTTCAAAATCAGCAGAAAGAATTTTCCACTCTGACAAATCTGTTTGTCCGTCAATATAATGCGTGGTAAAAGTATTTCCTACATCAAAATTTCTAATATTTGATTCAGCAGTAGTAGCTTCTTTATTAAACATACTTTCCTCTAAAGCTTTATTGCACTCAGAAAAATCATATCCGTCTGCTGAAAGAATAACCCCCCACAAACCGTTAACGGTATATTCATGTTCCTTTTTCTTGAAAAACACATTTGCGTTTTCCGCTCTAAGATCGCTGTAATCAAGCTTTACGACTGCTGTATCTCCGTTCTTGTATTTGCCGTTCCTGTCAACTTTAAATTCAACGTCGTATTTTATGAAGTCGTTATCACCAGTGTATTCGCATATAATTTCTCCTGAGCCGTTTTCTCCCTCAAAAGTAACATTAAGCTCACTGAATACATCAATAACAGTTGTCTCGCCGCCCTTTTCTTCGGCTTTTGAAGCGGTAGTTTCTCTTGAAACAGTCCCCGTATCGTCTTGTTTTTTATCACAAGCAGACATTGTCAGCATACAGCACAACGCAGTAATAATAGGTATAATTTTTTTGTTTTTCATTTCCATAACCTCCAATAAAATTTGACAATATTATACCACAAACACGCGTTTGTGTCAAGTATAACTGCTAATTATCAGCATTTAATTTGTTTTCGCCTATGAATTCCCTAGTGGGAAATTTTAATTTCCATGTTCATTAAACACACATTTTAAACAATTATCCGAATCAGCTTCGCACATATCACATTCGCCAAAGGTGCGGCAGAGTTGTCCGCACCTTTTATGACATTCCATAGAATTTTTACATTTAAAATAACATTCTCCGTAAGATTCCTTAGCCGCCTTGATTACCTTTGGAAACATATCACGAATATAACCGAAACATATCGCTAAAGCTATTAACCAAAAAAGCTTCATAGTCAATCCTCCAAATCTATTTTTTCAAGCATTTCTTCAACAGCCTTTATGCCGAGTATATTTTCGGCAGTAGATCTGTCGTTCATCAGCTCTGTAAGCTCCGCAACAGTATTTATAC
>CAMWRN010000015.1 GCA_947176675.1 uncultured Clostridia bacterium
GGCGAAAGCCGGACTCTGCCCTCATCTGGTATGAGGATTTCCGGGACTACGGTGTGCTGCAAACAAACTACTGGACGACCCTTTCAGGCTCATGGACGGTATGGCGTGAAGATGAATATTCCGCAAGCCGCGTTTACTCCCAGCTTGACGGCTCCGGAAAGCTCGCATGGCGATACGACGGTTTTTCCGATATTCACCTGCGGGCAAGGCTGGCCTTTCCTGCAACAGGAAGTGGCAAGGCCGGAGTATTCTGCGGTGATCTGTTCTGCTGCCTGAATTATGATTCTCAGGCCGTGGAGCTTTATAACGGCAGCACGCTCCTTGGCAGCTACAGCCAATCCATAGAGCGGACAGCAAATGCCGACCTGCGTACCGATCCATCCATGTACACGGTCGAGATGCGTATCCGTGGAAACAAAGTGCGTGTCTATTCCGGTTCTTCCTATACGTTGCGCTTCACTGCTACGGTCAGCGGCGTTTCCGGAGGTTATGCTGGTTACCGGTCAGATAACCGGACGGTCTGCGAACTGCTCCGCCTTGGCGATGCGTGGACTTACGAGCCCTACGAGCGCTTTGATGTTACCTTTCCGGACGGCACAGTTACGCAGTATGGCAGGATCAACCGGTCGAATGCCACATGGGATACGGAATTTCAGGTGTTTACTCTGACCTCGGATATCGAGGAGGATGCGACACGCAGTGAGAGTATTTCGCTGGATTATGAGTTCTACCACTCACATGAGCTTGCCCTGACCTGTGGCAACGATTATACGGTAACCATCACGCCAAAGGATATTGATATCTGGATAGCAAGGCTCTTTCTCGGAGACGCAGACGGCTTTTCCATTCTCTACTATCAGGACGTGGATTCGCTCGTTTACTGGGCAAACGAAGCAGCCTACCGCTGGGGAGTGAGAGGCTTTGCCATGTGGTCGCTGGGACAGGAGGATATGCGGCTCTGGGAAGCACTGCCAAAACAGATATAACTTCATACACGGATACAGTTCACGAAGCTGTCTGCAAAATGCAGGCGGCTTTTATTTTGCACAAAGGAGGGATTTTCTCATGAAAGAATTCTGGAACACGATCCAACTGGTATTTGCCGCTGTCGGAGGATGGCTTGGCTATTTCCTTGGCGGCTGTGACGGGCTCTTGATTGCGCTGGTAATCTTTGTGGTCTGCGACTACCTTACCGGCATCATGTGTGCCATTGCCGACAAAAAGCTCTCAAGCGAGGTCGGCTTTAAGGGAATCTGCCGCAAGGTGCTGATTTTCCTGCTGGTAGGCATCGGAAACGTCATTGATGTTCAGGTACTTGGACATCCGGGAGTGCTTCGCACGGCGATCATCTTTTTCTACCTGTCCAATGAAGGTCTGTCGCTGACGGAGAACGCAGCACACCTCGGCCTACCGGTACCGGAGAAATTAAAGGAGGTCTTGGAGCAGCTCCACGACCGTCACGATGAGGAGGAAAAATAACATGACGAGAAAAGGAATCGACGTCAGTCATTGGCAGGGAACCATTGACTGGAATAAGGTCAAAAAGGCCGGTATCGAGTTTGCCATCATCAAGGCTGGCGGCTCCGATGCCGGTTTTTATACGGACAGCAAATGGGAAGCAAATTACAAAGGTGCGAAGGCTGCCGGTATCCCAATCGGCGCTTATTACTTTGTCGGAAAGGACTGCGTGACTACTGCCGCCGGAAAAGCGGACGCTGAACGCTTCCTGCAAATCCTGAAGGGCAAGCAGCTGGAATACCCGGTCTATATGGATAACGAGGCGCAGCCCGCTTCTGCCAAAGCAGGTATCACTGAGGCCACCATTGCTTTCTGTGAAACTATGGAAGATGCCGGATACTTCGTCGGGATCTACGGCTCCGCTGTTTCCGGTTTCAAAGAACGCATGGATGACACGAAGCTCACGTCCTTCGCCCACTGGGTAGCGCAATATGCCAGCAAATGTTCATATAAGGGCGACTACGGCATCTGGCAGTATTCTTCCAAGGGCTCTGTTGACGGCATCAGTGGTAATGTGGATATGGATTACGCCTATGTGGATTATCCTTCCATCATCCAGAGTGGCGGCTTCAACGGCTTTACAAAGGCTGCGTCCGATGACAGCAAGCCTGCCACTCCTGCTCCGGTCACTCCGGCAAAGACCGTGGATGAGCTGGCGCAGGAGGTGCTGGACGGCAAATGGGGAAACGGAACCGACCGCAAAGAGCGCCTCACTGCTGCCGGGTATGATTACTCTGCCGTGCAGGCAAAGGTCAATGCTCTGGTGAAAAAGCAGGAAGCTACTCCTGTCTACTACACCGTGAGAAGCGGCGATACCCTCTCCGGAATTGCTAAGAAATACAGCACCACGGTTTCTGCGATCCAGAAGCTCAACCCGACGCTCATCAAAAACGTCAACCTCATTCTGACCGGCTGGAAGATCAGAGTGAAATAACTGAATATCCAATCTGCTATTCCTGCGAGTGTTCTTTGGAATGCCCGCAGGCTTTTTTATTTTCCTCCGCTCAAAACAGCAGTTCATCTCCAGTGGAAACTGGAGGTGGATATGTTATGACAGACGAAATCACAAATGTTCAATCTGGATATTTCACGCAGGAGCGGATTCAGGGCGATCTGGACTACCACAGAGCTCAGACAATCGCAAAAAAGCTGCTCGATGACGGCCTCATTTCTGTGGCTGAATTCAACAAATTAACCGCCATCAATCGCGAAACTTTCTCTCCCTTGTTCGCGGAAATAATGCCGAAAATCCCTTGATATGTAATCGCTTTAGAGTGATGTATAGACGTACGGAAAGGAGGGACTTCCCTTGAAAAAAGTCACGAAAATCGCGGAAACAGCGAGCTCGAAAGTTAAACTCAAGAAGATCAGGGTAGCCGCCTACTGCCGCGTCTCTACGGATTCCGATGCCCAGCTTGAAAGCCTTGAGGCACAGAAAAACCACTACGAAAATTACATCACATCTCGTGATGACTGGGAGTTCGCTGGACTCTATTACGACGAAGGCATTACTGGCACCAAGAAGGACAAGCGTCCGGAGCTGCTTCGGCTCATTGACAACTGCAAGGCCGGTAAAGTGGACTTTGTTATCACAAAATCCATCAGCCGCTTCAGCCGGAACACAACGGACTGCTTAGAGCTGGTAAGAAAACTGCTCGCCCTGCACATTCCGATTTATTTCGAGAAGGAAAATATCAACACCGGCTCAATGGAGAGCGAGCTTTTTCTGGCAATTCTCTCCAGCATGGCCGAAGGCGAGTCTGTTTCCATATCAGAAAACAACAAGTGGTCAATCCAGAAACGCTTTGAGAGCGGCACCTATAAAGTCAGCTATCCACCCTACGGCTACGATTGGGATGGCGAGCAGATGATCATTAATCCGGAGCAGGCAGCTGTGGTAAAAGAAATCTTCGCAGCGCTGCTCTCCGGCAAAGGTACCCACGCCATCGCGGACGACCTGAACCGGCGCGGCATTCCTACCAAGCGAAACGGACGCTGGACGGCCACAACCATTCGCGGGATGCTTTCCAATGAGAAGTACGTCGGCGACTGCCTTTTCCAGAAAACGTACTCGGATTCACGCTTTGTCCGGCACAACAATCACGGTGAGCAGACACAGTACATGGTCAAGGATCATCACGAGGCAATCATCAGCCGGGAGGACTTTGAAGCTGCTCATGCTTTTATTCACCAGCGGGCAACAGAAAAAGGTGTCGTCAAAGGAAGTGATAAATACCAGAATCGCTACACCTTCTCAGGGAAGATCATCTGCGGCGAGTGCGGCGATACCTTTAAGCGCCGGATACACAGCTGCACCGGATACAAATACACCGCATGGTGCTGCAGTACCCACATCAAGGATAAGGATAAATGCCACATGCTTTTTGTAAAAGACGATGATCTGAAGCAGGCTTTCATCACCATGATGAACAAGCTGGTCTACGCGCACAGGATCATCCTAAAGCCATATGTGGACGCATTGAAAAACACATCGTCTGATGACTCGCTTCGGCGTATTCAGGAAATACAGACCCTATTGGCACAGAACACAGAAAAGCGCGAGACGCTGACAAAGCTCATGACACAGGGCATCATCGACCCGATCCTTTTCAACAAAGAAACGAACGAGCTGCTTTCGCAAGCAGACAGTTTCCGGGATGAGATCAACGCCTTAAAAAACGCTGTTTCCGGAGATGTAACAAAAGTCACCGCAGCCACAGCGCTTCTGCACTTTACAGAAAAAGGTGGAATACTTCAGAAATTCGATGATGACCTGTTTAAAGAATATGTAAACCGCATCGTTGTGCGCTCCAGAAATGAAGTGTGCTTTGAACTGAAATGCGGTCTGACGCTTCGGGAAAGGATGTGAAAACATGGGACATACACCCTACGGCTACAGCATTGAAAACGGCTGCGCTACGATTAAAGAGGATGAAGCCAATAAAATACGAAAGCTCTATGAGAATTACATCTCCGGGATGGCACTGGCCAAAGCTGCTGCCGCTGCTGGCATTGAAACTTACCACGGCACGGCAAAGCGCCTGATGGAAAACAGGCACTACCTCGGAGACGATTTTTACCCGGCCATCATCGATCAGGAAACCTACGATAAAGCTGCCGACATCCGTCTGGAACGCGCCGGGAAACTTGGCAGGCTGAACAGGAAAAAGAACGTAAAACCTGCAGTGTCTCCTACCGGCTTTCGCATGGCAGCCGCAGAGCAACACTATGAAGATCCGAGGCTACAGGCAGAATACCTCTACAGCCTCATTGAAAGCGAGGTAAGCTAATGGGAAATGTTATGGTTATCCCGGCCAGACGGCAGGTCGGAAATACAGTAAAACTATCAGTTCAGAAAAAACTCCGTGTTGCAGCCTACTGCCGCGTCAGCACGGATTCCGAAGAACAGGAAACAAGCTACGAGGCTCAGGTCACGCACTACACCGAGTACATTCAAAAGAATCCGGAATGGGAGCTGGCGGGCATATTTGCGGACGATGGTATTTCCGGCACCAACACGAAAAAGCGTGACGAATTCAACCGAATGATCGACGAGTGCATGGCCGGTAACATCGACATGGTCATCACCAAGTCCATCAGCCGATTTGCCCGCAACACTCTCGACTGCCTCCAATACATCCGGCAGCTGAAGGACAAGAACATACCTGTTTATTTTGAGAAGGAAGCCATCAACACGCTGGACGCTAAAGGCGAGGTGCTGATCACGATCATGGCAAGCCTTGCTCAGCAGGAAAGCCAGTCAATGAGCCAGAACATCAAACTGGGACTCCAGTATCGTTACCAACAAGGCAAGGTGCAGGTCAATCACAATCGTTTCCTCGGATACACCAAGGATGACAACGGGCACCTGATCATTGATCCGGAGCAGGCAGAAATCGTAAAGCGGATTTACCGGGAATACCTCGAAGGCTCCAGCATGGATAAGATCGCCGACGGGCTTATGGCTGACGGTATCCTCACCGGCGCTGGCAAGACAAAATGGCACACCAGCACCATCAACAAGATTCTCCGCAACGAGAAATACATGGGCGACGCACTGCTTCAAAAGACCTATACCACAGACTTCTTGACGAAAAAGCGGATCAAGAACAACGGCACCGTTCCTCAATACTACGTTGAGGGCGACCACGAAGCGATCATTCCAAAGGAGCTCTTCATGCAGGTGCAGGCGGAGCTTGTCCGTCGCCGTGTAGTCCACGTCAGCCCGACAGGCAAAAAACGCAGCTTCTCCTGCAATCACTGTTTTGCGCAGATGATTTTCTGCGGAGATTGCGGCGAACTTTACAGACGCGTTCACTGGAACAACCACGGCTGCAAGTCCATTGTCTGGCGCTGCATCAGTCGCTTGGAGCCCACCTCCGCTGAAAAGAATTGCACCAACCGGACGGTAAACGAGCTCCTTCTACAAGAGATCACAGTCAAGGCCTTCAATCAGATTCTTACCGAGCGGGACGTATTCCTGAAAACCTTACAGCAGAACATCGCCAAGGCCGTGGTCAACGCGGACACCCTCTCGCCGGACGGCATTCAGGCAAGGCTTGAGGAACTGCAAAAAGAGCTCATCAAAAAGGCAAACAATAAACAGGACTACGATGCCATCGCCGATGAGATTTTCCGACTCCGCGACCAGAAGGAACAATCCGAGCTCGACAGCCACCACCGGGAAGAAGCCATGAACCGGATCAAGGAGCTACAGGACTTCATCTCCGGACAGGAAACCGACATCACAGAGTTTGATGAGGCTCTGGTCAAAAAGCTCATCGAGAAAATTACCGTCTTTGCCGACCACTTCACCGTAGAATTCAAGTCCGGAATCACAATCGAAATCGAAGCATAAAAAGAGCAAGCATCACAGACTTATTATCTGAGATGCTTGTTTGCTTTACCTCCAACATGTTAAAGGTTTTATTTCAATTATTCGATCTGGAGAAATCTGAATACCGTTTTTCATCAGAAGGATATGCTCAAATAGCTCTCCAAAAGCGGTATCGTAAGCCATCGTTAAATACATCAATACTTTGTCTTTATCGCTCTGATCATCGTCCCCGTCAAAAACAATATCGAAGCCGTTTACTTGAGCTACTATTTCATATGGGAAATGCGACTGCTCCCATTCCTCAGATAAATTTAATTTTAATAGGTTGTCAATATCCCATAGTATTTCCGGACGACAATGAACCTGACCTCCGTAAGGACTTCTTTCCCATACCGATAAAAACCCGCAAGTCGTAAAATCATAATAGAACTTTCTTCCAATCGACCAGCATAAATATTCCTGTGTACCTGTTCTGGGACAATTGCCAGCGTTATAAGAAATATCAAAGACTTTCCCATTATATGTCAATAATGCGTCCTCTATATTTATTATTATCCCGTGCCGGTCTAAAAAAACTCTCAGTTCTGATTCGTCACAAAGATATGCTTGCTGTAAATCTAAGATTCCATATTTCTTTATGGCTTCACACTCGTTTGCACTCGTCGTCACGTGAAAATACACAAAATTAAAATCAAGATATGTTCTCGGAAGATGTCCGAATCTTTTTATTACATCTTCCACTAAATCATCTGTATATCTGTATTCGCTTTCATGCCCTACAAATTTTTCCCAAGTTGAAATGTCGACTCCGCTTAGTCCTACTAATGTTTTACAGGCATTTGCAGAAGATCGTATATCATAAGTACTAAACAAATACAAAACCTCCTCTGACATCTATCTCGAACACTCAACACCCCTGACATCTAATCCACAGCTTCAACTATGTGACATCTAATCCGGCAACTCAACTCTCACACTTTTTGAGCCAAGCCGCCATAGATAAGTTACCGCAGAGCGATTACCGTCTCCACCCGCTCGAAATCATCGGGAGCCGAAAACCGCAGTATTAGCGGGCTTTCGCGGCTATTTTCCTTCGACTCTTGACATCAATACTACCGTCTCAACATGCCCGGTCTTCGGAAACAAATCAAACGCCCGTATTTTTTCTACACAATATCCATTCTCCGCAAGGTACTTAGCGTCACGTGCAGCAGTTGCAGGATTGCAGGAAATCATAACAATACGCTTGGGAGACATTCTCAGCAGACTGTCCAGCGTAAGCTTATCGCAGCCTTTTCTCGGCGGGTCTATCACCGCGACATCGGGAACGATACCTTTGTCCGCAAGCTTTTGGGACATCTCTCCCGAATCCCCGCAGTAAAATTCCGCATTTTTTACACCGTTCAGTTCCACATTTTTTTTCGCATTTTCTATCGCTTCGGGAACTATCTCGCAGCCGATTATTTTTCTTGCCTTGTCCGAAAAAGCAAGACCTATGGTTCCAGCCCCGCAGTAAAGATCAAGAACAGTCTCGCAGCCTGTCAATTCCGCATATTCCATTCCTTGACGGTATAAACGCTCCGCCTGAGCAGTGTTCACCTGATAAAATGACATCGGCGAAAGAGTGATCTTTTTTCCGCAAAGAATGTCGGTTATCCCACTGCTGCCGAAAAGAGTAATATTTTCAGTACCCATAATAACGTTTGTATTTTTCGGATTGACGTTCATGACCACGCTTTTCACATCTAAAAACTTGCCTGAAAGCTTTTTTGCAATGTCCGAAAAATCGCCCTGTCTGCTTTTGTTTTTCACAACAAAGCAGATCATTATCTCCCCCGAATGAAATCCCCGTCTTATGTAAATATGACGAAGTACGCCGCTGCCGTTCTCTTCTTTGTAAGCGGAAATTTTTTTATCATTTGCAAGCTGAAGACACTCTTCGGTTATTCTGCCGAAAATTTTCGGCTGCAATCGGCACTCCGTAAACGGTACTACCCTGTGGCTTCTTTTTGAGTAAAATCCGCAGATCAGCTTTCCGTCCTGCTCGGCAACGGGATACTGCGCCTTGTTGCGGTAGAAATCCTCATCGCCTCCGCATATTTCCTCAAAAGGAATGTTTTCAAAGCCGCCGAGGCGCAAAAAAGCGTCCCGCACAAGCTTGTCCTTTACGGCAAGCTCGGCGGAATAGCTCATATGACGGAACGTGCAGCCGCCGCACTTATCTGACACTGGACAGCCGCTTTCGGTGCGGTCGGGAGAGGAGGTGATTATCCTGTCGATTATGCCATAGGCAAAGCTTTTTGTTACCTTGACAATTTTGCAGGATATTACGTCTCCGACGGCGGTAAGCGGTACGAATACCGCCATGCCGTCCTCGGTTCGTCCAACGCCGTTTCCTTCGGCTGTCATGCCCGTTATTTCAATGGTGTAAAATTCGTTTTTTTTCATTTTCCGTATCTCAGAGCTTTTCGCCGCACTTTGTGCAGAACGTGCTTACCGCGTCGTTTGCCGTACCGCAGAAACGGCATTCCTTGGACTTCCTTGCATTAACGGAAACATCCGCTTCTTCAAGCTTATTTGAGAGCTCCTTGATCTCGCCTATAAGCTTTTTCATTTCGCCAGTTTTGTCGTCGCCGCATTCGTGCATATTGTAGCAGATTTTTCCCAGCTCGCAGTATTTTTCCTTTATCCTGCTGCGAAGCTGACCGCGGTCTATCTGTGTCTTGGAGTAGTCGATAGCCTCTCCCGCTTTAGCGGCCGCCTTGTCGAAAACGTCCTTTGCGCCCGATACCAGATCGTCAAAATTAAAGCTCATAATAGTTTCCTCCTGTAAAAAATTTATTTGTAAGGCAAAGTTTTCTCCTGCCTTTTAAGCGTTGGCAAAAAAGTTTACATATATTTGCCTATCAGTAGTTTTACCTCTGAGCAATCAAATTTGCATTCACATTGCTGACTTCCGTCCCTTTCAAGGTCATTTATATGTTTCATTTGATCAAAATTTTTCGGAAGACTCGGATCTGCTCCGTTCAGCAGCAAGTGTTCGATAAACCGACTGCTTCCGGTGCGGGGCGATAAATATGTTTGTTTGATTTTTTTGCATTACAGATGTCTTCGTCCTCATTAACAACAGTGTTGATGCAGCTTTCGACTGCAAAATCCAAAAGCAGATAACTGTATTCATTTTTAAAGCAGTCTTTATTTATTTCAATAAATTTTTTTGCGGAGCTGTAATTGCTGTCATTAAGAAGTTTAGCTATAATTCGATACTGAAGCGGAATATTGTTATCATATGAACACCATTTTTTTGCTTCATTAAGGAACTCATCTGACAAGTTTAAAAGATTCATTTTATCATCCCATAATGTACTGTTATTTTTTCATATATTCATAAAAAAATTTGTAATTCCCTCTTTTTTAGCGATCATCTTGTCATACCTCGAAATATACTCATAGGGGAATTTGTAGTTGAACAACCGCACAATTTTTCCGGTATCGGTATTCACCAGCTTTGTGGACCCGCCTGCTCCCGCGGCGAGAATAGTCTGCGCCTCCTCCATTATGTAAATGTTGTAGAGACACTCGTATCCCGCCTTTGCGAAGCCAACGTTTTCAAGATTATCCACTGTGTTTTTCTGCCGATAGAGGTAGTAGGGGAGATACCCCTTTTCAAGCAGAACGGTTTGACCCGTGCGCACCATTTCGCTCACTCTTCCGTCAACGCGGCGTTCCTCCTCGGAAAAAAGCTTTGAGGAACGCTTTACTGTAAGGGTATGAATTGTTATGCTTTCCGGGTCAAGTCCGCAGAGCGTTTCGATAGTCTGTGCAAAGCTTTCGGGCGTATCGGAGGGAAGTCCCGCGATAACGTCCATGTTGATGTTTCCGAAGCCCAGCCTGCGGGCTGTTTCAAAGGCGGAAACAACGTCCTTTGCGGTGTGCCGCCTGCCTATGGCTTCAAGCACGGAATCGTTCATTGTCTGAGGATTTACCGAAATTCTCGTCGCTCCGAAATCACGGATAATTTCAAGCTTTTTTTCGGTAATCGTATCGGAACGTCCTGCTTCTACAGTATATTCACGTATTTTTGAAATGTCAAAGTTTTTTTTCACGGCAGTCATTACCGCTTCAAGCTGCTCTGCTGAAAGCGAGGTGGGAGTTCCTCCGCCGATGTAGACCGTATCCAGCCGCAACCCCAGTTCCTCCGCGATCTCGGCAGTTTGGGCGATCTCCTCGCAGAGCTTTTTAACATAGTCGGGAAGCAGCTTTTTTGCTCCAGCGGATTCAATTGAATGGCTCACAAACGAGCAGTAGCTGCACCTCGATGGACAGAATGGTATCGACACGTAAAGAGAATAGGACCGCTTGTCCAAAGCTTTAAGAGCGTCAGCCTGAGTCACAGCGGTGCTGTAGGCAAGCTCCAACTTTTCGTCGGAAACCATATACTTTTCTTTCAAAGCCGAAAAAATTTCCGCCTTGTCAAGTCCCTGCTCCAGAAGTTCGTTGACCTTTTTCACGGGACGTATCCCCGTCAGCAGACCCCATGCAGGGATAATTCCTTTCAGCTTTTGCATTATCAGGTAAAGCATTGTACACAGCGCAGATTCGTCCTCTTTGTCAGAAAAATCTCCGAGACGTGTTTCCTCGCAGCTTTCCTCGGTACCGTTAAGATTTACGGTCACTGAAAGAGAATATCCGTCACAGTCGGATTCACGCTTAATAATGCAGAAATCCCCGCCATCGGGGTATTCCTCAAAGAGAAAATCAAATGTAACGATTGGCAGGAACAGCTTCAGAACGGCTTCCGTTTCGTACTTGAAGCTGTTGCCGATGTAGCATACAGTCATTTTCAGCAGCCTTTCAATAATCGAACATATTTCCGTTCAGAAACGGATTGCTGTTCCGTTCGCGTTTGAGCGTGGATTCCGCTCCATGTCCGGACAACAGCCTGTAGTCCTCATGTTCGCCGCGGAAATTCTCCAGCCGCTTCAGACTTTCAAACAGAGTTATCTGGTTTCCGTCGGGCATATCGGTTCTGCCGATAGAATTTTTAAACAGTGTATCTCCGCTGAACATAACGTCCTCAACAATATAACAGACGCTGCCGCTTGTGTGTCCCGGAGTGTGCAGAACGGTGAATTTCAGCTCATCAAGCTCAACTGTATCGCCGTCGGAAAGGCAGATCGCTCCGCTGTAGGATTCCGCACTTTTTTCAAGATAGTTCGCAAAAAATTCTGACAGGTTCGTGTAGCTGTCGGTAAGCTTTCCCGCGTCCAGCTCGTGGATATATACCTCTGCTCCCGCAGCAGCGGCTATCTCGGCAAGGGATTCTATATGGTCGCAGTGACCGTGGGTGAGCAGTATTTTCTTGATCTTCACGCCGTTTTTCTCCGCTGCTGCAAGAATCCTTTCCGCGCCCTCGGGAGCGTCTATCAAAGCGGCATTGCCCGCTTCGGAAATCACCAGATAGCAGTTCACCGCAAATATTCCCTGCGGCGGGATTGTAATAATTTTCATATTATATACTCCTTGTATAGTAATCTGCTGTTTTTCTGAATCTTTCACAAATACAACGATAACTTAAAGTTTAAATGCCGAAATAATATACTTAATGCAAATTATTTCACAGTTCTGTCCACGCTTATAACATCGGGTATTTTTTTTATTTTGGCAATAATATTATTAAGCTGTGAAACTCCCGCAGTGCTTATCGTAACAAAAATACTGCTGTTTCCATTTTTAAGCTCCTTTACGGAAAGCTCCGAAACGGGAATGTGCATTTCCGCAAGAGTCTTTGATATTTCCGCAAGGATCACGATATTTTCGCTTGCGGCAATATCCAGCGTTACCTTGTAGACGGGCGCACTGCTGTTAATTGAATTTTCCGCCCAGTGGACTTCTATCCACCGCTCGGGTTCGATTCCTGTATCTATGGCGTTAAGATAATTAACGCATGTCTTCTTGTGTACCGAAACACCGTGTCCCCGTGTGACAAAACCCACGATATCGTCTCCCGGAACAGGATTGCAGCACTTAGAGAACTTGACGAGAACATTTTCCTCGCCGTCAACCACAACGCCGGTAGAACTTTTTCTCGGCGTGTAGGTCTTGATCTCAGGTTCTTCCGCGTTTCCGTAAAGCTTCTCGTATCTGTCTTTGAGCCGCTGGGTCATGCGTGAAAGTATCACGCCGCCGTAGCCTATAGCTGCATAAAAATTTTCCAGCGTCGAGCAGTTGTGCCGCTTCATATCGTCCGCGAGGAAAGATTGCAGTTCTTCCTCGGGAACGCGTATGAAGTTCCGCTTGAACTCCTTTTCAAGCTCCTCCTTGCCCTTGACGATATTTTCCTCACGGCGTTCCTTTTTGAACCATGAGCGTATTTTGGACTTTGCTTCGTTGGTCTTGCATATGTCCAGCCACGCCCTGTTGGGACCGTGATCGGGGTCTTTTGATGTGAGAATTTCAACGATCTCGCCCGTTGAGAGCTGATAGTCCAACGAGACAAGCTTGCCGTCAACCTTTGCACCTTTCATCTTGTTGCCCACTTCGGTGTGGATAGCGTAGGCAAAGTCAATGATATTTGCGCCGCTGGGCAGAGTTATCATATCCCCTTTAGGTGTAAACGCAAAGGTCTCATCAGGAGCAAGATCGCTTTTTATAGTACGGACTATCTCTTCAACATCATCGGCTTCCTGCTGAGCTTCGATGATCTGACGAATCCACGCAAGCCTGCTTTCAAGCTTATCCTTGCCGCTTATACCCTCCTTATACTTCCAGTGGGCGGCAATTCCGTACTCAGCGGTGTGATGCATTTCCCAAGTCCTTATCTGCACCTCAAACGGAAGACCTTCCTTGCCGATAACGGTGGTGTGCAGAGACTGGTACATATTGGATTTCGGTGTGGCAATATAGTCCTTGAAGCGGTTCGGGATAGGCGTGAACATATCATGTATCAGACCCAGCGCATTGTAGCACTCGTTTACAGTGTCAACAATTATACGAACTGCGTATTTGTCGTATATCTGGTCGATGCTTTTTCCCTGCAAAAAGGCTTTTTTGTATATTCCGTAAACAGATTTTACTCGTCCGTCTATCTGGGGCATATTGCGGAAATGGGCGTCCAAAAACCGCTCCGTGATCTGTTCCCTGATGGATTGTATAAACGCCTCCCGCTCGTCGCTCCTGATACGGAGCATCTGCTCGATCTCACCGTAGGCGTATGGGTCAAGATAGCGGAAAGCCAAGTCCTCGATCTCGTCCTTTATGGTACGCATACCAAGCCTGTGAGCAATTGGAGCGTAAATGTTCATAGTTTCGAGAGCGGTGTTTCTCTGCTTATGGGCGGGACGGTAATGCAGCGTCCTCATATTGTGCAGACGGTCGCAGAGCTTTATTATTATTACCCGAATATCCTGGGACATTGCAAGAAGAATTTTTCTTACGTTTTCAGCCTGCTGTTCTTCCTTTGTAAAAAGTGGAATTTTTCCCAGCTTTGTAACGCCGTCCACGAGCATTGCAACGTCCTGACCGAAACGCTTTTTGACCTCCTCGAGAGTAACATCTGTGTCCTCAACAACGTCATGAAGCATCGCGGCGCAGATAGTGTCGGTGTCCATACCGAGCTCCAGCAGGATAAACGAGACCGCCAGCGGGTGAGTAATGTAAGGCTCTCCCGAAGAGCGGAACTGGTTTGCGTGAGCTTTTGCAGCGAATTCGTATGCGGAAATAATTTTACTCAGATCATACTGTTTTTCGTCGTCGAGTATTTTTTGTATCAGCATATCTATGGTATAGTAGGGTTCGGATTTGTTCAGCATAGCTTTCCGCTCCTTTCTGAATTTTTTTATTGTAAAAGCGATCTCAGTTCTGTAAGCAGAACCGAATCATCAAGATTGATCTTTTTTTCGGCAGGAAGACGGCGCACAGTTTCGCTGTACAGATCAATTTCAGCAAGACCTGTTTCCGCAAAAATATCAAGCGACAAACGGAATCTGCAATAATTCATATCGTCTCCAAGCTTTAAGTACAGCGCCGAAAAGACCGAATCCATACCCACAGCCGTCTCGGGGATAGCTCTGTATACTGCCGCAAGTCCGTTCCTGTCGGGAACTATCCTCGGCGCTAACGTCTTGTCCGCTCCTTCGCCGCGTTTGCAGCGCTCATAAGCGTCCAGAGCGGCAAAATATTTTTTCTGCGGGACGCCGTTTCTGCGGCAGTCTTCGATATGCAGGTTTACCGAGCTTTGACCGCCGTATGTATTTATTTCTGGATGCGCCAGAATATCAAGCACGTCTCCAGTTCTGTAAGGAAACTCGGCTGTTTTTGTACCAAACATAAGCCCTAAAACAGCTTTGTTTCCGTAAGCAAGCTTAAGCCTTGTGTGCGCTCCGCCCGAAAGCGGTACGACCTCGTCCAGCCGCGCACCCAGCAGAGCAAACATCGGCTTGGGATTTCCCTCTCCGCAGGGTTCAAGCAAACCAAGTGAGGAAATTTCCTCCACCGTAAGCTCCTCGGGACGAATCAGCTTGTCTGCATGAAGCGCAAGTCTCGGCATGACCGTGAATTCCTCCGCCGCATATTTCTGCAAGGCTTCGTTGAACGCGCCGATATTTTCCTTTTTAAGGGAGAATCCTCCCGCACCGCTGTGTCCGCCGAATTTGGTAAGGACTTCAGAGCAGGCTGTCAGAGCCTTGTGTACGGAAAATCCCGCTACCGACCTTGCCGAACCGCGAGCTTCGTCACCATCGTCGGAGAGAATGAACACAGGCTTGCCGAAGCGTTCCACAAGCTTTGCCGCCACTATTCCTATCACGCCGTGATGCCAGTTTTCTCCGTACAAAAACAGCACCCGTTCGTACAGTATGTGCGGGTCTTTGAGAATACTCCCGCGTATCTCCTCCATAATATCGGCTTCGGTCTTTTTCCGTTCGGAATTAAGGGAATTGAGCCGCGCAGCTATTTCAGCGGCGGCGTCGGGATCTTCGCAGAGGAGAAGCTCCACGGCTTCCGAAGCGGAAGCAAACCGTCCCGACGCATTTATTCTGGGAGCAATTGAGAAAGCCGCCTGCGTGGACGTGACGGGAAGCTTTACCGAAGCCGCTTCCATAAGAGCCTGCAAGCCTGCGTTTTCGGTGTTTTCCAAATACCGCAGACCGAGGCGTACTATCTCGCGGTTTTCCCCCGCAAGAGGAACGACGTCCGCAACGGTCGCAATAGCGGCAAGGTCGGAAAACTGCTCCAGCGCAGAATCATAGCTGCCGCCGTCCATAGCGGCGATAAGTTTTAAAGCAACGCCGCAGCCGCACAAATCCTTGAACGGGGAGAGATCGTCGTCTCTGTGAGGATCGACTACCGCCGCCGCGGCCGGAAGAACCTCACCCGGCTGGTGATGGTCAGTTATAACAAGCTCGATGCCAAGCTCCTTTGCCAGAGCCGCTTCATTGACGGCAGAAATTCCGTTGTCCACTGTAACTATAAGCTCTGTACTCTCGTCCGCAAGACGTCTCAGAGCGTCCGCGCAAAGCCCGTAGCCCTCGCTTCGGTCATTGATATAATACCGAACGTCGCCGCCGATACATTCTATATACGAGTACAGCAAAGCCGTTGCGGTAATGCCGTCGCAGTCGTAATCGCCGTAAACACATATCTTTTTGCCGCTGTCCACTGCCGCCAGTATGGTATCCGCGGCTTCACGCATATCCTTTACTAAAAACGGATCGGAGAGCATTTCGCCCTTGTCCTCATCATTGTTATTGTCCGCGTTAAAAAAGCTTACCGCCTTTTCCATTGAATCTATCCCGCGGGAGACAAGAACCTCCGCGCATATTCCGGACAGCCCCCCCTGCTGCGAAAGAATTCTTGCAGCGTTCCGGTCGGGATTGCCCAAAGTCCATTTTTTCATTTACGCTCCTGCCGTCCGTGACGGCTTCCTTTCCCAAAATACTTAAACGTTTCATTACATTATACCATATTCTGCACACAATAATCAATAGGTACCGCAAACATTTTCCTCAAAATAAAAAATACCCTGCTGATTTTTGGTGTTACAACCAAAAAAATTCACATAATCGCTCGTAATTTGTATATAAATGAGAAAATAAAAATGGTCATAAAATGTGCTTTTATTCTTTTCGGACAATGTTATAATTATACTTGTGAGAAAAGATTTAAACAGTTAAAATGTTAAAACATCCGCATATGCGGAAAAGGAGAAAAATATGTCAGGAACCGATATTGTGCTGATCGCCGTTCAGGCGTTCGGAGGAGTCGCCCTTTTTATCTACGGTATGCTTATGCTCAGCCGCGGACTGGAAAAGATTTCGGGCGGAAAAATGGAAAAGATACTTTCGGGACTTACCAACAACATCTTCAAAAGCGTAATGCTCGGAGCGGTCGTTACAGCCGCAATACAGAGCTCAGGCGCGACCACGGTCATCATCGTGGGTATGGTCAATGCGGGAATTTTAAAGCTGTCGTCGGCAATAGGCGTTATAATGGGCGCGAATATAGGTACTACCGTTACGGGACAGATACTCCGTCTCGGCGACCTTGAAAACAGCGCCAATGTTGGATTTGCGTTAAAGCTGCTTACGCCAACATATCTTGCGCCGATCATCGCTGTGACGGGACTTATCATTTATATGCTGTCCAAAAGCGACATCAAAAAAAATCTCGGCGAAGCTCTTGTGGGACTGGGAATCCTTTTCACGGGAATGCTCACCATGAGCGGAGCGGTCGCTCCCATGGCAGAGCTTGAAGCGTTCAAAAAGCTTTTTTCCGCGCTGTCAAATCCGCTTCTGGGAATAATTGCAGGCGCTGCCGTAACGGCTCTGCTGCAAAGTTCTTCGGCTTCGGTGGGTATCCTGCAAGCCATTTCCTCAACCGGAATACTTAGATTTTCCGCGGCGTTTCCAATTATAATGGGACAGAACATAGGCTCCTGCGTAACATCGCTTATTTCAGCAGTGGGTGCAAATAAAAACGCCAAGCGTGCCGCTATGGTGCATCTGTACTTTAATGTTATCGGTACGATCGCTTTCCTGACGGTGGTTTACACAATAAAAGCAATTTTCGGTTTCCCCGCGTGGGACGAACCCATAGACATGGGCGGTATCGCTAATTTCCATACATTGTTCAATATTACGGTAACGCTTTGCTTTCTGCCGTTCACAAAGCTTCTGGAAAAGCTTGCCTGCATCACTATACGGGATAAAAGCAGTTCCGAAGAAGAACAAGGCGGCGAAGAAATCACTTTCAATGCGCTGGACGAGCGTTTCCTCAAATCCCCCTCGCTGGCTATCCAGCAGGCGAACAATGCTGTTGTCACAATGGGACGCGTGGCTCTGCAAAACTTTACGGGAATGAGAAAGCTGTATGGCAGTGAGTTCAGCGAAAAGCTTATAGTCCGTCTGAACGACAATGAAGAAGCTCTCGACAGGATGGAGGACAGACTCAACGCTTATCTTGTGAAGATAACTGAGTGCGAGCTTACCGACTACGAAAACCGCCGAGTTACCGAGCTCCTGCACCTTACCTCAGAGTTTGAGAGAATCGGCGACTATGCTATGAATCTTATTGAAAATGCGGAAAAGCTCCACGACCTTGACGTTACCTTTTCCGAAAGTGCTCTCCGCGAGCTTGGAGTTATCTCCGACGCGGTGCAGGAAATAATCGGTATGGCTGTTGATACGGTCAAGCACAACGATATCGGGCTTGCTTTCAAAGTGGAACCGCTGGAGGAAACGGTGGATTTCCTTAACGAGACGCTTAAAGCGCGGCATATCGAACGTCTTAAAAACGGCGAGTGCGTAGTCGAGAGCGGGGTCAATTTCCTTGACCTGCTTATCAATCTGGAGCGTATTTCTGACCACTGCTCCAACATTGCGGTGTACGTTATCGGGGCGCAGAAAAACAAATCCGTGCTTAACCGTCACGAATATATCCAGGCTCAGCACAAGGGCAGCGATAAAGAATATCTCGACCTTACCGAGCAGTACATGACTAAATATACTGTCTGAAAAAACTCCTCTGCCTAATAAATAAGCAGAGGAGTTTTATTATTCGCTTCACATGACAGCTGTTATATAACATACAATATTTATTTTGTTTCGGGATCGTTTTTGGTCTTTTTCTTCTTTTTATAGAAATAATACCACACGGAGGACGCCCCCGCAAAAACAAATTCCACCACAACCGACAGCCAGAATTTCGGGGAAGTTGGGTGATCCACGTTTGCTCCCATAAGAGTTGTTGTGACAATTCCGGGGAGGATTCCCAGAAAAGAACCGAGCATATATTTCCATAAGCCGAAGCCCGCCGAACCGAGAAACATACTTACCAGATCACATGGCAGAACGTTTATTACCCGCAGAAAATAAGCGATAAAAAGCTCGTTGTCCGACTTTAATTCGCGGAGCTTTGCTGCGTTTTTATGCTTGTTGATAAGACCCTCAACGAATTCCCTTTCGGCGAAGCGCCCGATGACATACGGGACAAGTATCATTACCGCAACGCCAATGCAATTCACGATAAACGCCGACAAAAACGTGGGGAAAATGCTTCCCGAAGCGGCGATAAGAATAAGCATCGGAAAAAAGACCGACATGGATTTCAGCGCGAAAAGTCCCACCATTACAAGAGCCGCAAGCCACAGGTTTTCGGGAGTGAAGTCAAGTATGTGCTGAATAGTCACTCCCCTAAAAAACTTCAGGTACAGCAGTGCACAAATTCCTATCATCACAAGCGGAGCCGCCTGAATAATACGTTTTATAACTGCTGTTATATTTTTTCTGAGCATATTTTTCACATCCCCGCGTTTCAGCCGGGAAACGCCGCTCCTTTCTCAAAAGTAAAAAAGCTGTCTCTAAAACACATCTGACGCTGCCGACGACATAATAGGTGTAGATCTCGCTGGTCGCCGTATCATTAAAAAAAAAAGGGGGGGGGGGGGGGGGGGGGGGGGGGG
>CAMWRN010000016.1 GCA_947176675.1 uncultured Clostridia bacterium
AAACAAAATATTAACTTGATGTTAATCGGGACTCCAATTATGTGTTATCCTATAACTGTGCTATACTTTTTCTTCGTCCTGCGAAGCCTTTTCACAAGCCTTGTCATACAAAGCGTAAAGCTTCTGGACGCCGTTTTCCAGAAAGTAATAGTGAGCTATGTACGGGATAAGCAGCGCCAGCATAAGCACCGCTGCCGCAAGCATACCGAGGTTTTCGGAAACGAAAAAGGCAATAAGGCTCATAAACATAAGCAGCGCAAAAAGGATCGTCACAAGAAAATGGATAAGTCTTTCATGCTGCATAAAGCCGATCTTGACAAGCATCTCGGATTTTAGTTTTGCGAGATCGGTACTGCTGTTTTCAAGGGCGGCGGTAACAAAAGCAATATATTCGCTGAAATATTTTTTCACAGAAAACGCTCCGTTTCACAGCAAAGCTGTCTCATATCAGTTACTAACAGTATAGCATATATTGATAAATTTTTCAACAGATTTACAAATTTTTTGTAAGATTAAGCGATTTTTGTTAATTATGACAAATTTAAGAGCGGCTTAAGTTATACTCCAAAATCCATATAAATAAATGGCGTCATTATATTTTGCTTTTGCTTGACATTTTCGGAAAGTGTCTGAGAAGAACTTTTAGTATGCTCTGTTACATCGTGTAAACATTAGCGGGAGTGGTTGTTTTTCCAAGTCTCGTCCCTGTAAACACCTTGCCGAACGTTCTCTGAACATCTGAAATATACGGAGCTTCACCAACTATAGCGCTCTGTAAAAATATCCTTTTATACAATTTTTATTGCAGAATTGAAATGTGTTTACACAAATATTCCGAAAAAACTTGAAAAAAACGTAAAAATGTGATATAATAATTTATTAACCAAATTTAGGCATACCGGCATATTTTTGAAAGGACTTTTTCAATGTTTTTTTTATATAGAATTTATACCTCGTTCTCCATAGCTGCTGCTCACAGTCACAGTCACAGCGGATTTGATTTGTTGGACGTGCTTCTCGACGCCCTTTTGGACACGGCTAAAATGCTGCCGTTTCTGTTTCTGGCGTTCCTGTTGATGGAATTCATCGAGCATAAGGCGGGGGACAAGCTTGCGGACTTTCTCGGAAAGGCCGGAAAGAAAACCGCTGTCGGTTCCGCAGCGGGAGCGGTCCTCGGCTGCATTCCTCAGTGCGGATTTTCTGTTGCTGCAGCCAATCTTTACGCAGGACGGATCGTTACTCTCGGAACGCTCATATCGGTATTTATTGCCACCTCGGACGAAGCAATACCGGTTCTTCTCGCTCACCCCGAAATGCTGGGGTCTGTGTGGAAGCTTATAGCGGTAAAGATCGCTGCTGCCGTTATTGCGGGAATCGCCGCCGATCTTGTGATAAAGATATTCGGAATAAGCACCGACGGCGAAAGCTTTGAGGACATATGCACCGAAAGCGGCTGCGGCTGCGGAAGCCACGGCATATGGTACTCCGCGCTCAAGCATACTCTGAGCGTTGGGATATTTATTTTTATCGTGAATCTTGTTATCGGTGCGATAATGGCTCTTGCGGGAAATGAAGCAGTGGAGCATTTTATCGGAAGAATGGGCTTCTTTCAGCCCTTTGCGGCGGGATTTGTGGGCATGATACCAAACTGTGCCGCATCTGTGCTGCTTACCGAGCTTTACGCCGAAGGGGCTGTAAGCTTCGGAACTGCCGCGGCAGGACTATGTACGGGAGCGGGTATAGGTCTTGCAGTGCTTTTCCGCGCAAACAAAAATGTCAAGGAAAACCTTATTATAACGGGTATCGTTTATGCCGTAGGCGTGACTTGCGGAATTATTCTTAATTTGTTCTGATTCGGGGGTGTAGGGGTGAACAGCTTTACAGATTTTTGCAAAAGAGAATTTTCGGTAGTTATCTCTTTTCTGGCCGCGCTTATTTCCTGCCTGTTCGTGCCTGTCACAAACTATGTGGACTATATCGACACGGACACTATCGGGCTTCTGTTCTGCCTGATGATAGCAGTGGCGGGCTTTAGAGACTGCGGACTGCTGTCATTTTTGTCGGGAAAGCTTCTGGGCGGAGAAAGTCCCAAATCCCGCAGGACAGGTACGGTGCTGGTGTTTATTTCCTTTTTCACGTCCATGCTTTTCACCAACGACGTGACCCTGATAGCGTTTGTACCGCTTACCGCCGCGCTGTTTGAGAATCTTCCGAAAACCATGATATATGTTATAACCCTTCAGACGGCAGCTGCAAATCTGGGAAGTATGCTCACGCCCTTCGGGAATCCCCACAATCTGTATCTTTATGACAGATACAATATGACCGCGGGGGAGTTTTTCTCGGCAACGTTTCCCGTAACAGCGCTGAGTGCGGCGTTGATATTTGTTTTATGTATGTTTATAAAAAATGAACCGCTGAATACTCACAGCCGCAGCAGAGCGGTCATACGCAACAAGCGTTATCTTGCTTTATATACGGCTTTGTTCCTGCTGTGCCTGCTGGCGGTTTTCGGGAAAGTGGGCGTTATCGTCACATTCGCTTCTGTCTGTATCGTTGCGGCAATTATTGATATGCGCATATTTGCGGCAGTGGACTACGGTCTGCTGGCAACGTTCGCTTTCTTTTTCATTTTTGTGGGAAATATCCGAAATATCGGTGCGGTCAGCGAATTTGTCACAAACCTTATGGACGGCAGGGAAATGCTTGCCTCCGCGGCGGTAAGTCAGGTTATAAGCAATGTTCCCGCGGCTGTAATGCTTTCCGGCTTTACTGAAAATTCCCGAGCGCTTGTCCTCGGAACTAATCTTGGCGGATTGGGAACGGTGGTGGCGAGTCTTGCAAGCCTTATCTCGTTCCGCGTTTATCTTGAAACGGACGATGCCAAGCCCCTGCGCTATCTGGGAGTTTTCACGCTGGTGAACGTTCTGCTGCTGGCGGTAACATTTGCATTCGCGCATTTCTTTGTGCTCTGATTACATATTGCAGACTGGCTCTGTAATTATACTTCAAGTAAAACCAAAACGGCGGCAACGCCGCCTGATATAATACATATTGTACTGTAATGCTTTTATTATACTGTAAGGAGTTGCTTTTATGTCCGAATTTCCATTCCGTGACAGCTCTGTTCCCATGAAAGAACGAGTTGCCGACCTGCTGAAAAGACTTACAACCGAGGAAAAAATCAGTATGCTTTCCTGCCATATGCCCGCCGTACCGCGTCTCGGCATAGGCGAATGGTACATAGGGACTGAAGTCGCCCGCGGCTATGTGGGCAGGGACACAGGTGAGATATCCACGGTCTTTCCGCAGCCTATCGGAATGGCCTCCATGTTCGATCCCGATCTGATGTACGAGCTTGGCGTGATCGCCGGAAACGAAGCCCGTTACTATTATCAGCAAAATCCCAACGGAAAGCTTATGCTGTGGGGTCCAACGGTGGATATGGAGCGAGACCCACGCTGGGGCAGAACGGAGGAAGCCTACGGCGAAGATCCGTTTCTGACGGGCGAGATGTCAAAGGCATACACAAAGGGTATGGCGGGGGACGATCCCGTCTATCTGAAAACTATCCCCACGCTGAAGCATTTTTGTTCCGACAACAACGAGGCAGACAGGGCAAGCTGCTCAGCGAACGTTGACATGAGAACTCTTCACGAATACTACTACCGCGCGTTCAAGGCGGCGATAACAGAGGGCGGAGCGCGTTCCGTAATGGCTGCCTATAACGAGCTTTCGGGAGTTCCCGCGGTTATGAATCCGGATTTGCAAAGCCTGCTCAAGGACAAGTGGGGACTGGACTTCGTTGTCACCGACGGCGGAGATTTCTCCCAGAACGTGCTTATGCACAAGTGCGTAAAGACCCATGCGGAGGCTCTTGCGCTGTGTCTGAAAAACGGTTCGGACAGCATGAACGATCCCGAAGACATGGTTGCCGCAGCCGTTGCCGACGCTCTTGAAAAGGATCTGATAACCCTAAAGGACATCGACAAGGCGGTGGGAAATGTTCTGTACGGCAGGTTCCGTTTGGGCGAGTTTGATGAGGATCACCCTTACAAGAATATGAATGTTACTCCCGAAAGCGGGGAGAGCCGAGCTGTTAACCGCCGCGCCGCTATGGAGCAGGTGTGTCTGCTGAAAAACAACGGTCTGCTGCCTCTGAAAAAAGGAACTAAAATTGCACTTACGGGTCCGATAGCGGACGAGAATTATTCCGACTGGTACACGGGAAGATCAAGCTATGCGGTAAGCATCAAACAGGGTCTGGAAAAGGAATTTGGCACGGAAAACGTGATATTCGACAACGGATACGACATCGTGGCGATCAGGTCCTGCGGGAACGGTAAGTACCTGACCGCAGACGAGGACGGTTCGGTCAGGGCGGCTGCGGAGGAGATAAGCGACAGCTGTCTGTTTGAGATGCACGACTGGGATTTCGGGTCGATGAACTTCAGGTCAAAGCTGAACGGAAAATACCTCACCGAGAGCGGCGGGGTCTATAAAGCGATAAGCGACACGCCTTACGCATGGTTCATACACGAATGGTTCAAGCCGACTGTTTATGAGGGTCTGTATTGCTTCAAGAGCTGGCACGACAAGGCTCTGGACATTTTTGTGAACGATAACGGGGAGCTTGCAGCTCGAAGCACTTCGGGCATAACTCCGGACAAGCAGTTTGAAATAGTTGTTGTTTCAAGCGGTGCGGAAAGGGCTGCGAAGCTTGCCTCCCAAGCCGATATTGCTATAGTCTGCGCGGGAAATCACCCCATGCAGGTGGCAAGAGAATGCTACGACAGACCCGACATTGTTCTGCCCAAACACCAGAGCGGACTTGTCAAGGCGGCATTTGAAGCCAATCCGGATACCGTACTTTTGATCGCGGCAGGATATCCTTATGCCGTTAAGTGGGAAAAGGAAAATCTTCCCGCCATTGTGTACACCTCCCACGCAGGTCCGGAGCTTGGAACTGCCGTATCGGTGGCAGTGAGCGGAAGCTTCAACCCCGCAGCGCGGTGTCCTATGACTTGGTACGAATCCGTCTACGAGCTGCCAGACATAAAGGATTACGACATTATCGGCAACAACATGACATATATGTACTATAAGGGCAAGCCCCTGTTCCCGTTTGGACATGGTCTTTCCTACTCGGAGTTTGAATACGGAAGCTTCAACGCCGTTCAGCATGGCGAAACGGTAAAGGTCTCGCTGACTGTGAAAAACGTCTCGGATCGTGACGGAGACGAGGTTGTGCAGCTATACTTCAGAATGGATGAGCCTCGGGTAAAGCGTCCGCTGAAGCAGCTTTGCGGATTCAGACGTGTGCACATCAAAGCGGGAGAAACGCTTTCTGTTGAGATAGAAGTACCTTTCTCCGCGTTGGAATTTTACGATGTGACGCGGGAAAAACTGTGCGTGGAAAGCGGCCCATACACATTTTCCGCCGGAGCGTCCTCGGAGGATATACGCTGTTCCGCTAAGCTGAACATCTCGGCAGAGACTATCCCTCCCCGCGACATGAACTTTGTTAAGGCGAAGAACATGGACGGCAGCTATAACATTTCACTTGATTTCAGCTACGGCATGAACGACCATTTTGCCATTTCGGGAGACTGGGGCGGCGGACTTATCTTCAACGATGCGGACATGAAAAACTACACCGCCGCAGAAGTGCTTTGCTCCGCACCGCTAAAGGGTGGCTCGCTGGAGATAAACGCGGACGAAAAGCTTATCGGCAAAGCCGACATTCTGCCCACGTCCTGCCCCGAGGGGTTCGTGACGTACAAAATTCCGCTTGAACCCGTAAGCAGCGTGATGAGCCTGCGGATAGCCCTCAACGGACAGCTTGGAGTTTACAGCCTTAAATTCATGTAATAAAATGAAAATCGTTTTTTCCCTTGCTTTTGCGCACGGTCTGCTGTATAATTAAGGTACTGAGATGATAGAATACGGAGGTTTTTAAAAGATCCCGATATGATTATTAGAAAACGGTCATTTAAAAGACGCACCGCTGTCCTGTGTGCGGCGGCGGTCATGGCAAGCTTTTCCATTACGGATGCGGCAAACGTTTCGGCGGTGTTCAGCTCAAGCTATATGGACACGGACAGTATATCCGTTGAGATAGACGTTTCTTCAGGACATAAGGCTATAAGTCCCTACATATACGGCATCAACTCCGAGACGAGCCTGTCGGGGCTTAAAGTAAACGCCATAAAGCAGTCCGACCCAAGGCTGTCCTCATATAACTGGGAAACAAATTTTTCCAACAGTGCGGAGGGCGTAAACAGCAGCAACGACAATGCTCTTGTCAGGTCCTATCCTGCCGACAGACAGCGTGAGCCTGCCCTCTATGCGGACAATCTTGTCTCAAAAGCAAAACGATACGGTATCCCGTCAAGGTACGTCACGCTCCAGATGATGGGCATGGCAGCCGCTGATTCTTTGGGAACGGTCCATCCTTCGGACGGTTCGGCACGATGGAAGCAGGTGCTTTTCAGAAAGCATGACAGCTTTTTCTCAGAACCCGATATCACCGACAACGCAGTCTATATGGACGAATATGTCAGCTTTTTGGTAAACAAATACGGATACGCTGTGGACGGCGGAATAAACGGCTATTTCCTTGATAACGAACCCGAAAACTGGTCAGAGCTTTACCCTTTCGCGGCGGAAGAGCAGATCACTTCTAAGGAACTTATAGAACGTTCCGCAGAGCTTGCGGGAGCGGTGAAGCGGATAGACCCTACCGCTCTTGTGTATGGTCCGTCCATAAACGGCATCGAAGCGTTCATCAATCTTAAAAATCCAAATGACTGGGATAAATATGCACAGGATTACAGCTGGTTCATCGACTACTACCTTATGGGAATGCGAAAGGCTTCCGAAGCGGCGGGAACAAGACTTCTTGACGTTCTTGACGTTCATTATCACACCGAAGCCACGAACGGTCTGCTTGAGCTGATCATTGACGGCACAGACAATTTTTCCAATAACACCCGCCTCCAGGCTCCGCGTATTCTCTGGGACAGCACTTATACCGAGAACAGCACGATCGCGATCATGCACAATCAACATATCCCGCTTATTCCCACTCTTGAAGCGTCCATAAATATGTACTATCCCGGCACAAAGCTTTCCTTTTCCGAATACAACTTCGGCGGCGGCGGTCACATCAGCGGCGGCATAGCCGTTGCGGACACGCTGGGTATCTTTGCGGAATACGGCGTTCATATGGCTTGCCTTAAACCGAATTCAGATGACACGTCTTATCAGAAATCGGGAATAAATATCTACACCGATTACGACGGAGAGGGCGGAAGCTTCGGCGATACTCTGGTCAAATCGGACAACGGAGGAGACATCATGAGTTCGGTCTACGCCGCTATAGACGGCAGTGACGAGACAACCCTCAAGGCTGTATTCATAAATAAAAACAACAGCAGCGTTAAAACCACGGATGTAACGATAAATTCGGACGCGGCGTTTGAGAGTGCGGCTGTGTACAGCTTTAACGAGGACAGTGCGGAGATCGTTCTTTCCGAAGATGAGATAGACATTGAAAACAACAGCTTCAGCTTCGACATGGAACCGCAGACGGTCTATATGCTCGTTTTCAGCGGTACGGAGGAGATAATAAACGTTCCAGAAGAGACCGTGTCAGTTTCGGAAAGCAACACGGACACGGAACAGACCGGTGACAGTCAGGATCAGCAAGGTGAGCAGGGTACGGACATTACAACGGAAGCTTCGATATCAGAAACAGACGGCACGACTGTCTCTGTTCCCGAACACGTTGCCGCTGATACCTATTCCGCGGCGGGAACTTCCGCTTCGGAAACAACGGCGGGAGAGTCTGTATCCGCCCCCTCTGAAGGTTCTGTAACAGAACCTCCCGACCCGAACGGAGACGCTTCCGTCAGCAGTGCGGACGAAACGGTCCGTAGCAGTGAAACCGAACCTGCGGAGGAAGATGAAGGGAAAAGTGTTCCGAAAGCGCTCAAAACGGTGATAATCATTCTTACCGCAGCGGTAGTTCTGGCAATGGCATACGTTATCGTTCAGGACAGGATACTTTCAAGAAACTCCAAGAAGTAAATGTGCATAAAATTATAAAAAAATATTGTGTTTTATTAACAAAAACCTGTATAATCTGTTTACAAATCCATGAAAAAATATTAAAATAAATATAACCACGATTTGATGGATCAGTTTTCCGCCTTTGGCAGCCGATCTGTCTCAGCATGCTGCAAAGGGGGGATTCCGTGAAAGTAAAGTTTAAATTGCTCGTATTCATTTTGCTGCTGGCTGTTGTGCCGATAATTATCGTTAATGTTTATTCCTCCGTAAGAATGAACCGAAACTCGATGGAGCTTATATCCGCGGCTACGGCGGGGATCGTTGCAAATCAAGCCGATAACGTTAATTTTTATTTTGAAGAGGCTGTGGCTTCAGCAAAGAATCTTGCTTTGTCCGAAAATGTGAGGAACTATACGCGGGAAAGCAATGAGGAGGATTTTGATATCCCTGAGGAATCGGATAAATATAAAGAAATAACGGGCGGTTTTTCTGCGATCGAGGCAAACGACGCGGCTTTGCAGAAGATAATGATAATCAATAATTCGGGCATGATAATCGCTTCGACCGACTCGTCAGACACAGGAAAGCGTATGTCCAACTACAAGGGACTGTTTACTCTTGCCCAGAACAATAACGGAGTGTCCTCTTTCTTTATGAGCGGCGACGAAAGCGATATTCCGGTGTTTATTGTTGCAAAGTCGGTTTATTCCTATGACAATGTTTGTCAGGGTATAGTTTATCAGCTTTACAACACGAACCGTTTGCAGGAAATAATTAATTCCGCAAAGCTTGACAAATATACCACCGCTGCCCTTATGGACACGAGCGGAAATCTTTTGGAATATCCCTATAAGACGCTTAGAAGCTATACTGAAAGCGACAACTACAAGCCTGCAAGCAATTTGCTTCTCAAGGCGATCAACCCTACTGAAAACGATCCGTCCGACTTTTCATCGGAGTTTGGTTCTGACCGAGGCGCGAGGATACTTTTTGTTTCAGCGGTTCCGTCCTGCCACTGGACAATGCTGGCGGTTGCTGATAAGGTAAGCCTTCAGAGGGTCGCGGACAGATCGGGGCAGTCTATACGGAATGTTTCCATCATAGTCCTCATAGTCGCATGCATACTGACTTTTGCGTTTATTTACTGGTTCTCAAAGCCGATAAATGAGATAATGAGAATACTCCAGAAAAAGAAAAAGGGCGATATGTATGCCAGATTCGATATAAAGAGCAGCGATGAATTCAGCCAAATAGGCAATGCGTTCAACACGCTGTTTGATGATGTTTTTGAGAGCGAACAGCGTTACAAGACCATTGTTGAGATAACCAACAATATTATTTTCGAAATCAGCTTTAAAAAGGGTACGGTGTTTGTGTCCAAAAACTTCAATAAAAAATTCAGCTACCGCCCCAAGGACGACAGCATGAAGGAAAGCTTTTTCTACAAGATACACGTTCACAAGGACGATAAGGAACGCTATATGAACGATCTTGAGCGTATTCTCGGTCCCGCGAATTTCATGCAGGGCGAGTACCGCGTAAAGAGCATTTACGGCGACTTCATCTGGATAATGATAAAGGCTACAAAGTTCTATAACCGCGACGAGGTGCCCACCAAGATCGTTGGCGTCATAATGGATATCGACAAGGAAAAGAAGAGTGAGATGCACCTTATCCAACGCGCAAGCAACGATGCGCTGACGCAGCTTTTTAACCGTGAAGCCTTTATTAAGTCTCTTACTGCTGCGATAGAGGAATCTGCCGCGAAGAAGTCTCTTGACGCGATGATGTTTATCGACCTTGACGACTTCAAGTTTTTCAACGACCAGTACGGTCACGCCTGCGGCGATGAGGTACTGAAGTTTGTTGCCGATACCCTTAAAGAGATCAGCTTTGAGCGCGGCTTTGCGGGACGCTTCGGCGGCGATGAATTTGTTGTCTGCTTGACAAATCTTACCCTTTACGGAGATTCGGGCAAGATAGCTCAGGAGATAATCGATATTCTGGGCAGCGGCTTTACGTCCGAGTCCACCGGCCTTAAGCTTAACGTACATTGCTCTGTTGGTATTGCTTTCCTGCGTGAAAGCGGAAAGAATGCCGAAGAGGTTATCGCGGCGGCGGACGAAGCGATGTACAACATCAAGAAGCATGGCAAGTCTGCATATGCATACGCCAAATCCCCGCAGAAGCAGCCCGAACCACCTTCCGCCAAATCGGACGGCGGCTATGTTAACGAGCTGAGCGGTCTTATATGACATACACTTTCCCGGAAACAGGTCAACCGCTGATTTCCGGGATTTTTTCGGATAAAAATGTCCCCCGTCCAAAGACGAGGGACATTTTCAGTTATTCTGCAATATCGTTCGATTGGTCGGTCACTGCAGGCGTTGTCGGCGCGGTCTGACGGTATGCTGACGTACTGCCCGACGAGGAGCTTGTACCGATACCTTTAAGAAGCTCCGAAAGGTCGATCATCATGGTTCCGCTGTCTCCCGAAACAACCGTAGGAAGTTTTCCGTCCCACTTTTCGATGTAGTTGCTTATAAGGATCTCAGGAGTAATCTGCTCGGATTTCAGCTTGTAGGCTTCCGCCTCCGCCTGAGCCTGAGCTATCTGCTGCTCCGCCTCGACCTTGATCCTCTGCAGATCCTGCTCCGCTTTGAGAGCATTCTGCTGAGCGGTCTGCTTGGCTTCGATAGCGGCGTTGTATTCGTCAGTAAAGTCAAACATAGTTATGTTGAAGATCTGGATATCAATGCCGTATGTACTGATCTTGTCCTTTAAAAGCTCCATCATCTGGTCGCTTACCGACTGTCTGTTTGTGATAAGCTCCTCAGCGGTGAACTGCGCCATAACCGCTTTTACGCACTCTTGAACGGCTGGGGTGATGATTACCGCCTCGTAGTCCAGACCGATATTTTTGTACACGCTGGCGGAATATGAGTTGAGCACCCTATAGTTCACCGATATGGTGGACGTTACCGTCTGGAGGTCTTTGGAAGCAGCCGAACAGTCGGCCTCGGCTTTTTTAACGCGGTTGTCTATAAGGACGATTTCCTGAATAAACGGTATCTTGAAGTGAAGTCCCTCGGCAAGGACGGTCTCCGAGACCTTTCCGAAAGTCGTCACAACACCCGAATGACCTGCCCTTACGGTGGTAAAAGAGTTCAGCACCACGATCACCGCGATGGCCAGTATCACGACTGTCGTTATTATCTTGCGTACCGAACCGCTGTTTGCGTTCACCACATTATTATTGTTTTGCATTTAGTTTCTCCTCTCTTAAAGTGAGGCTTTTTCAGAAAGCCAAAGTATCGCTGCCGATGTTTTCCTCATCGTCATCATCGTCGGACTGACTGAAGCAGTTGTATTCTGCAGCAGTAACTCTTTTTCCCGAGCAGCTCCTGACAAGCGCAATTATTCCAACCGCAAGCGCCGCCGCGGACATTACCGCAGCCAGTATCGCCAGAACCAGAGCCGCCGCATTGCCGCTCTGTACCTGAACGTATTCTCTCGTTTTCATGGTTATTTATCCTCCAATTCTTTCAGAGCTTTAAGCTCGTCCTTGTCAATTTTGATCTTTCCGTCGCGGATTATCGTTACATCGTCCTTGCTGAAAATAACCGCCGCGTCCTCGGACTTTTCGGGCTTGACCTTCAGCTTGCCCGTCAGCAGGTTGACTTCTTCAACATATCCCCTGAAATCGGGAGTCTTGACATAAGCTCCGACTTTGGGGGTATTTTTTTGCAGAAATTCGTAAGCGTCCTGCTCGTATTTGAGACAGCACATAAGTCTGCCGCAGGTACCCGAAATTTTCGTGGGGTTGAGGGAAAGTCCCTGCTCCTTTGCCATTTTTATGGACACAGGCTGGAATTCTCCCAAAAAGCCCTTGCAGCAGAACTCCCTGCCGCATATGCCCAGTCCTCCCAGAATCTTCGCTTCGTCGCGGACGCCTATCTGTCTAAGTTCGATACGGGTCCTGAACACCGACGCAAGATCCTTTACAAGCTCTCGGAAGTCCACGCGTGTCTCCGCCGTAAAGTAAAACAGCAGCTTGTTGTTGTCAAAGGTGCATTCAACGTCCACAAGGCTCATGTTCAGCTTGTGGGCGAGAATTTTTTCCTCGCATATCTTGAATGCGTTTTTCTCCTTGATCCTGTTCTGTTCAATGATCTTCATGTCCTGCGGTGTGACTATCCTGATTATCTCCTTCAGCGGAGCGGTTATCTGTGAGTCTTCGATGTTCCTGTTGGGCATGACAACCTCGCCGCACTCAATACCTCTGGCGGTCTCCACAATGACGAGAGTACCCTCTTCCGCCTTTATTCCCGCAGGGGAAAAATAATAAATTTTGCCGGTCTTTTTGAACCGTACTCCAATAATTTCGGTCATACAGACTGTAATTCCTTTCTATCCCATAATGGCGCAGACAAACGCCGATATTTCCGACGGCACGTTCATATTCATTCCGCAGTGGACGATCACCCGTCCGATAGCTTCGTGAATTATCTCCGCCCGCTTCATGCTTATCTTCCGCGAAAGCGTCTCCGCGCCTTTGGGGTCGCAGCCGATCATGGGAGCTGTTCCCAGCCGCACCACGCAGGCGTCGCGGATAGTTTTGTCCGCAAGCTCCAGTACAAGCTTTATCCTGTTCCTGTTTTCGCCGATACGGTGCAGAGCCGTCAGAAGACCGTACTCGTCCCCGGCGGCTATCGCGGCGATAACGTTTCTGCAAATTTCGGCGTTTTCGGCAGTCTCGCCGCCCTTTAAGTAATCAACGCAGTTCCCGATATTCCCGTGAAAACGTTCAACCGCGCTGTTTAGTTCTTCCTCTGAAAAGCCCATATCCGCAAGCGCGCTGCGGCAGTCCGCTTCGGTACATTCGGGAATGCCTATGGTTATCACCCTCGACAGAATTGTCGGCAGGAACACGCTCCTGCTTACGGCGGTGAAAATAAAGTACGCTGTGTCGGGCGGCTCCTCTATAAGCTTCAGCATAAGGTTCTGAGTACTTTCCTCAACGCTTTCGCAGTCGGTGAAGATATAGACCTTCGAGTCACAGTCATTCGGCTTGACATAGGCGTCCGAGCAGATATTACGCATTGTTTCACGGTTATATATCTGCTTCTTGCCGCTTTTTTCTGGTCTGATAACGTCGGGGTGAGTATTTTCAAGAATCCTTTTGCAGTGACGGCATTCACCGCAGGGGCTGTCTCCGCCCTTTTCGCAAAGCAGGGTCATAGCGATGTAGTCCGCCGCAGTTTTCTTTCCCACGCCACGTTCGCCCTTAAGCAGAAAAGCGTGAGCCATTCGCCCCTCCCGCTTCATGGACGTTACCGCCGAAATGAGAGAGTCCTTTGACCAAAGCTTTATCATACCTTTTCAAACCGCTCAACATCGGTGACGAAAATAGTCGCGCCGCCAACGGATACCTCAACGGGAAAGCTTGCCCCGTGCATTTCCGAGCCTGCAATATTTCCCGCAGGCATATACTGCTTTCTTCTGCGTGAGCGTTCGGTGATGATACCGATTATTTCGTCCACCTTGTCTTTCTCGGCACAGATAAGGAACGTAGTGTTTCCCGCCATAAGAAATCCGCCCGTTGAAGCGAGCTTTGTGGCGAAGAAGCCCGATCTTGTCAGCGTTGAGGACACGTCGTGGCTGTCGTCGTTATTTACTATTGCATAGATAAGTTTCATGCTGAACCTCCAAAAGTTCAAAAGTATGTACAATTTTATTGTACCACATTCACATGAAAAATGCTATAGATTTTCAAAATTTTTATAATATTTTCGTCAATGACCTCTCCCGCCGCCGCGATTGGAATGCATGGGGGACATACCGTAATGCTTTCCGCGGCGATTCTGCCCAGCGCTTTTTCCGTGGAGACGGTCTCCCTCGCCGCAAAAAAAGCTTCACGGGGGGACATTGCTCTTTCCGCTTCCGTAACGGCAAACTGGGGCGGTCTTAAAAGTATTCTGGGACACATCAGTCTCTCTGCGGCATAGGCGGTTTTGAAAAAATCCTCGTCCGTACTTGAAGCCGAAAACATCAGTACCGCATGAGTCTCGTCCGCGTATTCGGTTTCAACACCGCTTTGCCGAAGCTGCTCCGCAAGCTCATACCCACGCAGACCGCAGGGATATGCGTAAAACGAGACTTTGAGCGGCTCGGTATCGGGTACGGCCATATGAGAGAAACGTTCCTTGAAGTCGGAGACCTTTTTCACCGTCTCCGCAAGCTCGGAACGAAAGTCCTCCGCAAGATACTTATTGCACAAGTCCAGACTTTCCATAATAAGATAGCTTGGACTTGTACTGCCGAAAAGAGCCATATCACGCTTTATTTCAGGGACAAACCTCTCGTCCCTTAAATGAAGATAAGCCGCTCCCGTAAGGGCGGGAAGGGTCTTGTGCGCCGAGTCGCAGCATATATCCGCGCCCAGCGCAATGGGGTGAAGACTGTCCTCAAGAAAAGCAAGATACGCACCGTGAGCGTTATCCACAAGCAGGGGAAGTCCGTTCCTGTGACATACCTCGGCTATCTTCGCAATCGGAGCGATCCGTCCCAGATAGTCGGGGGAGGTGATAAATACACAGGTGGGATTTTTGTCCCGATATCGTTCTATCGCTGTTTCCACCGAAGCAGCGGTGATCTTTCCCGAAACCGCGGAGCCGTCCTCATAGTCCGGATAAAGCCAGCATGGCTCCAGATCAAGAAGTACGCAGGAATTCATCACTGAGCGGTGAGCGTTCCTGCCGCAGATAAAGGAACGATTTTTTCCGCATACCGCTGTAAGCATAGCTTGTATGCAAAGAGTTGAGCCTCCCGCAGAGTAAAAGGTCGCAGCTGTTCCGAAAAGGGAAGCTGCTTTTTTCTCGCTTTCGGCGATGATACCGTTTGCTTCGTACAGAGAGTCTGCACCGTTTATCTCGGTGATATCGTAGGGGAAAGCCGCACCGAAGCCGCACTCCGCAGGACTTCTTCCCTTGTGTCCCGGCATATGTGCGCGGACAGTTCCGCTTTCGGCATAGCTTTTCACAAAATCGTATATCGGTGTAGTCATAGATATTCCTCACTTTTACAGTAGATTCAGGTCATATAAAATATTTCATTTTTTCCATAATATTTCTTCTGCCGCGGGAGATGGTCCGCGACACGGTGGAACGGTTCACGTCCAGCATTTTCGATATCTCGGGAATATTAATGCGGTTAAAATAGTAAAGAGCGATCATCTGTCTCTGCCTTTCCGAAAGCTCGTTCTCAATAATATTTCGCATGATCTTAAGCATAAGGCGGTGCTTTTCGCCGCACGCTTCACCCTCTCCGATAAGCGCGGATATCTCTTTGTCCGCGCAGAATTCCGCTTCGCCGAGGAACTCGCTTTTCAGGCGTTTCTGCATCTGTCGCTCTCCCCGCAGCCCGCGTAATCGTAAAGCCTGTATATAACGTCAAGAATATCGTAAAGCTCCTGCTCCAAAGTAAGCTTTCGTCTCAGAGTATCCTCACGCTCAATGGTCTCCATTGTGCTTTTCAGCTTTTCGTTCAGTTCAGCAATACGCTCTCTCAGGGCAGCTTCCGAGCGTTTGTATTCAACGAGCATATTCATGTAATTCTTCATAGTAAACAAACCTCCGTTTCAACGACATACACGTCAAGCGGCAATTTTGATCTTGACCGCAGCTTTTTCCGCAGGCAGTACTTCCGAGCGGTGGGGCGGTCGGAGGTTCTGTCAAATTCCTTACTTTTAATTATAATACCAAAACGTATGTTCGTCAAGTTGAAATCAAAAATTTGTTTTATTTTGTTAAATCTACACAAAAAACGGGTTAAAAAATCTCATAAGGTGCCGCACCATCATCAGTGTACAAATGAAAATGCATCTACAGATACAAATAAATAAAAACGGCCAATTGAGGACATAATAGTAATTGCTTTGCTCATACGGATGGTACAGACTATTGCTCATTTTTGAACAATAGATCAGACGACAAAGTGGGCAATCACAAAACCGACCACCAACTTACAATCGAAATGGCAAAAGAAGGGAAGCTGTTCTCGAATTTGTTTCAAGCCGTTTTCCCATTGCTGAAAAAATTGAGGAAGGCATACAAACCCGCCGAGGCAGGAATGATGACCACCGAACAGTAGTCCCTTGCGTGGCGGTATATCTACCTCTTACGTAAATTGGACGAAAAACCCATGCTCCATGAGGACGGTACTCCCGTTACCCCAGGTGAACGCATGGCGAGAGCGATACGCGCAATCCTTGACAATAATATGGTTAAACACGGCAAGGATATTTTTGAAAGAGTGCATTTTGACGAGGGTGAAAGGCTCATAGAGGGTCTGAAGCGATATGTCAAACCGGCAGAGAGAAAAGCGAAGCGGAGGGAAAATAATGAAAATCGGTGATAAAATTGTGCCATATGCTGGCAACTATAGTCGGCAAAACAGAGGGAGAATTTTTTCCCTTCCCGAGTGCGGGAGCGATGCCGAGGAGTACGGAAATATCCGCGGTTTTTACAAATGTCAGGCAATGCTTTACGGCACCACCACTATGCTGGAGGGGTACTCAAACGGCTTGGCGGTGGACTTGCCTAAAGCGGATAAACAGTACCCCAAGAAAGACTATATAGCGAAATCGGAAGTTGAAAATTATATAATTGCGCTTCCACAATGTGCGCTGACAGAGGCGGTCTCGGAGGATCATCTCGTGTACCTGCAAGGGTTGGGAATATCCTATATTTTTGCGTGAAAAGAAAAGCTTGGCTGCGGTATATTCCAAAAGAATAACGCTATGCTTTTCGGGACAACAAATTCCCGAAATGATAATACATTTGGACCATCCTCCAAAAAAACAAGTCCGATAAAGGCTAAGCTTTTATCGGACTTGTTTCTGTGTGAAAATTTATCAACGAATAAAATTTGTAAAAATCGGCGTTTCCCTTTCGGGCAGAGGTATTCCAGCATTTTTCGCGGCTTCAAAGGCTTTGAGCATATACGCCATATTTCTTGCAAGCACCCGCATTGTGTACAGACCCTCCGCGTCCTGCTTGACTTGCTCGGCGTTTGCACCGTGTACCATATTCCAATAGCGGGAGGACACCACGGGCATTTCCTGAATTGTGAAATATTTGTTGATCTGGTCAAAGGTCGCGGTCGTACCCGCCCGTCTTGCGGAGATGACCGCAGCCGCAGGCTTCATGTAAAAGGCTTTGTTTCCGGTTGCTATTTCCGAGTAGAAAAGTCTGTCCATAAAAGCAGTCATGTTTCCCGCCGCGGAAGCGTAGTGAACGGGACTGCCGAATAAAAATCCGTCCGCCTCGTAAGCCTTTTGGCGGCACTGATTTACAACATCGTCAAAAACGCATTTCCCGCTTTCACGGCATTTCATGCAGGCTATGCAGCCGCCTATTGGCTTGTTCCCTATCCAGAATATCTCGCTGTCAATACCCTGCTTTTTAAGCTCCGAAGCCGCTTCGCAGAGAGCGGTGTAAGTACAGCCCTCTTTGTGCGGACTTCCGTTTACCATTAAAACTTTCATAAATTGCACCCTTCCATATTTTTGTTATTGTCCTGATATTTATATTATAAAACAATTTGACAGATTTTACAAGTCTAAATCGGTTTATAGGTTTATACCTCAAAGTATAAGCTGCCGCCAATTGTGACAATGCTATGAAAAATTTTGAAATATTCTTGCGTATAAAAGAAAAAAATGGTATAATACATAAAACAGCAGGCTATCAAAATTTGCAGAGAAGGTGACTCAGATGTACAATCCCCAGCTTGAAACTTTTTTGCGCGTCGCGGACGCAGGCAGCTTCAATAAAGCTTCGGAGGAGCTTTTCATAACCCCCACGGCGGTGATAAAGCAGATAAATCTTTTGGAGGACTCCCTCGGCGTTAAGCTTTTCGACAGGACGCACCGCGGGCTGAACCTTACCAAGGCGGGGAAGTCTTTGTACCAAGACGCAAAATATATTATCAGCTACTGCCGCGAGTCCGTCACAAGAGCGAAAAACGCCATGCAGGAAGATACCAGCGTAATACGCATAGGTACGTCTCGCATGACCCCCGCACAGCTTTTAATGCCCCTTTGGGATAAAATTCAGGTGCATTGTCCAGACATAAAATTTCAGATAATTCCCTTTGAAAATACTCCCGAAAACGCACGGGAGATACTTGCGAATTTAGGCAAAAACATAGATGTTATCGGCGGAATTTTTGATGAAAAAATGCTTGATCTGCGGAACTGCGCAGGACTTGAATTGTCCCGCGAACCCTTTTGCTGCGCGGTATCGGTACACCACAGGCTTGCGGCAAAGGACAAATTAAAAATTGAGGACTTGTACGGCGAAAATCTCCTGCTTATGCGCAGGGAGTGGAGCGGTTACGTGGACAAGCTCCGCGACGACATATGGCAGAACCACAGTCAGATAAATGTTGTGGACTTCGATTTCTACAGCATGAATATTTTCAACCGCTGCGAAAACGGAAGCGACGTACTGCTTGCAATATCGGGCTGGGCGAACGTCCACCCGCTTTTAAAGGTCATACCCGTTGAGTGGGAACACGGTATTCCATATGGTCTGCTGCACTCGCCGAAGCCGTCCAAAACGGTGAAAAGATTTCTTGACGCGGCTAAAAAGGCGGCGGGAAATTGATTTTGTAATATAAATTATAGTTTATCAAATATAAAGTTGGGGGAGAATAATTATGAATATTAGTATTGAACCTATACTTCTTGAACAAAAATCTGTTTTTATTCAAATGATGGAATTGTACAGTTATGATTTTTCAGAGTTTTCTGATGATGACATAAATGAATACGGCTACTTTGGTTATTCTCACATTGATGACTATTGGAATAAGGATGGGAGATATCCGTTCTTTATCAAAGTTGATGAAAAGCTTGCGGGATTAGTTTTAGTGAGGTCTTGTTGTGAGTATAACAATTTGGTTAACCCTCACAATATAGCTGAATTTTTTGTGATGAAAAAATACCGGCATAAGGGTGTGGGCAAAGAAGTTGCTATGAAAATTTTTGATATGTTTCGGGGAGGCTGGGAAATATCGCAGTGGTCAAATAACTTGCCCGCTCAAAAGTTTTGGGGGAAAGTCGTTGCCGAGTATACAAACGGAAAATATAAT
>CAMWRN010000017.1 GCA_947176675.1 uncultured Clostridia bacterium
GGTATAGTTATAGTAACACATCAGGGGGTGGTCGTATGAAAAAACGCATTATCGCTTTAGCTGCGCTGTTTGTTATTTCAGCGGCGTTCGGCGGCTGCAAGGAAAACGGCGGACAAGAAAATCAGTCAGAAACGTCTGCAACGTCCGCGCAGACAACAGAGGTGTCCGAACCCTCGGAAACCGAAGCGGACTCGGATACCGAGGAAGACAAAAAGGAAGAGGAAAAAGTCCCCGAACCGAAAGGCCTTAAAGCCAATACTTCAGAACAGAACGAGGAGCTTATAAAAAAGCTTTCCGAGCTTAAAGACGGCGACGGAAATTACATATTTGACAAGACCGCGGAAAAGCCGCAGATCAGACGGATCGTTTCCGAGGACGAGATATCGGTAAGCGAGTTCTATGCCGCAGACCTCTACAGAGAATCAACAAATATGCTTTGCAGCGATCTTGACAATGAGACCAATACCGCGGATTTTGAAGCGGCAGTCACCGCTTCCGCAAAAAGCAGGTGGGCAGACGATCTGTCCGACTACAGCATAAACGAAACGGACGTGGTTGTAAAACTGAAAATAAACGGAACCCTTCCTCCCGAAATAGTAAGCGTTACCCAGAGCTATACCTTGACAGACCTTACGCTGACAGGCTTTATGTGCAGGAATAAGGACAATACTTTCGATGTTATCATCGATCCCGCCTATATGTACAACATTCCCGTACCCATCTCCTGCAATACCCAATACAGTCTCGGCAGCACAACGGTACTTGCGGATTCCATATCCTTTACCGCACAAAAGGCAGAACCCTCCGATATCACCAAGGATATAAGCGGCGACTACGTTTACGCAAGAATGAATGTAGGCAGACTTACCGTCTCATACGACAGCGCCGGAAATAATTATTCGCAGGCTAATTCCGTAAAGAATATTGAGATCATTTCCGACAGCGTTGACGAGGCTCTCGGATATTCCCTCGGCGCAGCCGTTTTCGAGGAAAAGGGAGACTCATCCGCCGCTCAGACATATCTTACTCTGCTTGATAATGTTGATATGTTTATGGGCACGGACATTGTGGGAGTAAATCTTATCGACCTTGACTTCGACGGTACGCCCGAGCTGCTTGTATCAAAGCAGGTTATTTCTCATACGGATGACGTTGATATTGAACATTGCGATGTTGATGTTTATGTCTTGAAGGACGGCAAGCCTAACTATATAAACACGCTGTACAACGCGAAGTCCAACGTTTATTACAACGGAAACGTAATAGGTCTGAAAAAAACGGAAAAGCTGGAGAAAAAATGGTTCTGCATGAGCCGTGTCGATCTTGACAACCCGGGAGAATTCCACCGTGAAAGCGACTGTAATTATCTGTTCAGCCTTGAAAACGGCAAGCTGACCTTTACCGAGGTATTCAGTCAAAGACCGGCGGGAACCGATCCGGAAACGGGCGTGACCGACTACGACTATTATTTCTACGGCGAGAAAATAGTCCCTACGGTAACATTAGGACCAAGACTTTACGGAGACGATGAAGAGAACGCTCCTGACGATTGGGAATACCATTCATGGAACGGCATAACATCTAACTTCGGAATGTGGGAGCTTTACGGGTTCATCAAAGCCGAGTACTGCTCCGACATCACACAGGTATACGACCTTTACAGCGACTGGCTTTATAACGACGGTACCGAGGGACAAACCTATTCGGATACAAGCATCGGCAAAAAGCTTGCAGTTGGCAAACGAACCATGAAGTACAAGCTTGCATATCTTGTGGACGCTTTCTATTACGGCGAATACAACCCCGACGAATTAGGCTACAAATACTGGTTTTTGGGCGACTACGCGAAGCCCGTTATATATCTTTATCCCGAAAAGAAAACCGATGTTTCGGTAAAGCTTGATTTTGACGGCGATATTACCTGCACATATCCGGATTATGGGGACGGTTGGGAAGTCACTGCATATCCCGATGGTATAATTACAAACAAGTATGACGGAGAGGAATATTACTGTCTGTACTGGGAGGGCAAAGGCGCCGCGGACTGGGATATGTCCAAAGGCTTTACTGTAAAGCGCGAGGATACCGCGGACTTCCTGAGAAGCACGCTGAAAGAGATAGGTCTTACTCCCCGCGAGAGCAATGAGTTCATCATCTACTGGCTGCCCGAACTTCAGAAGAACGAATGCAATTTCATCACGTTCCAGACGGACGTTTACGAGAAAAACGCGGGACTTGAAATTTCTCCCGCGCCCGACAGCATGCTGAGAGTGTTCATGGTATACGAACCGTGCTCCGAGGACTTCGCTCCCGAACCGCAGAAGTTTGAACCCTTTGAAAGAAGCGGCTTTACCGTGGTCGAATGGGGCGGACAGAAAAATTAACGGCTAATAATATGCGGACGGATCTTGACCAAACAGACCCGTCCGCACTTTTTATTTATCTTCAATTATTATTTTAAGCTGCTCGGATATCTCCGCGAAATTTTCAAGCATAAGCTGTTCGGGACGGACTGTTTCGGAAAATCCCGCAGATTTTATCGCTTCCGCCGCCGCAGATTTTGGTATCCCCAGCGCGGAGGACAAGCTGTTGCAAAGGGTTTTCCTGCGCTGTGAAAACGCTCCGCGCACAACGCTGAAATAAAATTTTTCGTCGCTGACCTTTACGGCGGGTTCTTTTTTTATGTCCAGACGGATAACGCAGGAATCCACATTGGGCGTGGGCATAAAGCTTCCCCGAGAAACATTGAACAGCATTTTCGGTTCGGCGTAGTACCTTACCGCCGCCGTGACAGCTCCGGCTTCGCGCGTACCCATTTCGGCGCACAAGCGCGTTCCTGCCTCTTTCTGAACCATTACCGTAATGCATTCTATTGGCAAACGGCTTTCCAGCAGATTCATTATTATCGGCGAAGTTATATAGTATGGCAGATTTGCGCAGACAGCGACTTTCAGTCCCGAAAAATGCTCGGAGATTATCGCCGCAAGATCGGCTTTCATAACGTCGTCGTTTATTACGGTTACGTTCCCGCAGTCGGCAAGGGTCTCTTCAAGAACCGGGATCAGCCTGCCGTCTATCTCCACGGACACCACTCTGTCCGCACGCAGAGCAAGTTCACGGGTGAGAACGCCCACGCCGGCGCCTATTTCCAGTACTCCCCAGCCATTTTGAGCATTGCCCATTTCGGCTATCCGCGGGCATACTGAGGGGTTGATGAGAAAGTTCTGACCCAAAGCCTTGCTGAAAGAAAAGCCGTGTCTTGAAAGAACGTCTTTGATAACGTTTATATTGGTTAGATTATCCATGTTTGCATCCTTTTTAAGTATATTAATTATTACTGTTATAAAACAATTTTAACATAAACTGTGGCTTGTGTCAATAAACTACGGTTGCTGCGCTAAATCAAAATTTACCTGCCGAATATGTTTTTCCGCATATATTATCAAAACGAATTTCCATTATTAAAACCTTATCTATTGACAATACACGCAATTTGGAATATAATTGTATTATATGTTTGAAAAAATAAAAGGTGGTTACTGACAATGGCTGAAAAAAATATGGAAAAAATTGTGGCTCTTTGCAAGGGCAGAGGATATGTTTATCCCGGCTCTGAGATATACGGCGGTCTTGCAAACACATGGGATTACGGTCCTTTGGGCGCATTGCTGAAAAACAATATCAAAAACGCTTGGCTGAAAAAATTTGTGCAGGAGTGTCCCTACAATGTTGGACTTGACAGCGCTATCCTCATGAACCCGCAGACATGGGTGGCTTCGGGACATCTGGGCGGCTTTTCCGATCCGCTTATGGACTGCCGCGAATGCAAAACAAGACACCGCGCAGATCAGCTTATAGAGTCTCAGACCGACACCAATCCCACCGGTTGGACCAACGAGCAGATGAGCGACTATATAGAAAATAACGACATCAAGTGTCCCAACTGCGGAAAGAAAAACTTTACGCCTATCCGTCAGTTCAACCTGATGTTCAAAACCTTTCAGGGCGTTACCGAGGACTCCAAGGCGGAGCTTTATCTCCGTCCCGAAACGGCGCAGGGCATTTTCGTAAACTTTGCTAACATTCAGCGTACAACAAGAAAGAAAGTACCTTTCGGCGTTGCGCAGATCGGTAAATCTTTCAGAAACGAGATCACACCCGGCAACTTTATTTTCCGCGTCCGCGAGTTTGAACAGATGGAGCTTGAATTTTTCTGCAAGCCCGGCACCGACCTTGAATGGTTCCAATACTGGAGAACATACTGCCGCGACTTCCTGCTGGGTCTTGGCATCAAGGAGGAAAACCTCCGACTCCGCGATCACTCCCCCGAAGAGCTTTGCTTCTACTCAAAGGCTACCACCGATTTCGAGTACCTGTTCCCATTCGGCTGGGGCGAGCTCTGGGGTGTTGCGGACAGAACCGATTACGACCTTACACAGCACATCAAAACAAGCGGCAAGTCCCTTGAATACTTTGATCCCGAAACCAACGAGAAATACGTTCCCTACGTTATCGAGCCGTCCCTCGGTGTTGAAAGACTGTTCCTTGCCATTGTTTGCGAGGCTTACGATGAGGAAACCCTTGCCGACGGCGACGTTCGTACCGTTATGCACCTCCACCCTGCCCTTGCTCCCGTTAAGGCGGCAGTTCTGCCCCTTACCAAAAAGCTCAAGGAGCAGGCTACCGAGGTCTACACAATGCTTTCAAAGCATTTCAGCGTTGAGTACGACGAGGCGGGACAGATCGGCAAGCGTTACCGCCGTCAGGACGAGATCGGTACTCCGTTCTGCATTACCTACGACTTCGACACTCTTGAAAAGGACGGCTGCGTAACTGTCCGTGACCGCGATACTATGGAGCAGGAAAGAGTTAAGATCGAGGAGCTTGTACAGTACCTCAACAAGAAGCTTGAATATTAAGACGGACAAATAAAAATATCGGGGCATTTGCTGCTCCGATATTATGTTTGCCGTGTTTAAATTTTCATCAGGAATTTTATTGATTTAACGGCGAAGCAGAAGCCCTGCTTGAAAGAGGATTCCTGTGCTATGGAACTACAGTCCAATGCGGCTCTCTCAATTAACAAACGCACCTCGCTGTCTTTAATATAGGATTCAAGAACCCTGTTCAGTTCCTTAAAAGCAGAGACAAGCTCATTTGATTCGTAAATTTGAAATTCATCGTTTTTGAAAAGCGCTTCAAAGCTGAATTCATTGCAGTCCATAAGCATTTCCTTTCATGTTTTTTGTGATTTAATTATAACACATTTTACGTACGTAATCGTAAATCGGTTGTTAATGTTTCTAAAACTTTACGTACATAAATTTTTAATGGAGTATGAATAATGGGAACATTTAACAGAAATGAATACATGCGTGAGTATCGAAATAAAAATAAAGACAGCATAAAACAACTAAAAGTCGACATAAAATCCGACGATTACAGCCTTATAGACGGATACTGCAAAAATAACAAAATCAGCAAGGCAAAATTCATTGTAGAAGCCTGCAAATATTACATTGATAATCACGGAGAAAACTCCGACCTATAAAAAGAAAGGAACCTGATATGTCCGATACCGAAAACAAAGAACCTAAGGAACCGCAGGAAAACACTCCTGAGGATAAACCCAAAGCCAAAAAAGGCAAATCCTTTATGGAGGTCTACCGCGAGGTAAACGAAAAGGAACGCGCCGAGAAACTAAGACGGCAGAGCGAGCTTGAGGCGGCAAGAGCCGAACGCGAGCGGAAAGAAAGAGAACGCTATGCCGAAAAGCTGCGGCAGGAAAAGCTGGAGCTTCTGAAGCTTAAACAGGGGGTCATTTCCGAGGAGGACATTCCGACCGAGGTAAAGGCGGAACGTCACTACACGGTGTGGGAAAGGATAGGCAACTTTTTTTACCATAACAAAGCCTATGTTATTGTGGGTGCGGCAATTTTTCTTATTCTGGCGTTCTTAGTGTACGATATGGCAACAAAGGTCACGCCTGATGTTACGGTAATGATAATCGCAAAGGACGACAGCTTCCAGTTCTATGACGAAAAGGTGGAGCTGCTTCTGGAACGGTACTGCGAGGACTATAACGGCGACGGCATTGTCGACGTAAGGGTGTTTTACGCTCCCGCGGTCATGGGGGATTCCCCTAACGAGCTTTATACGAGGCAGTCCGACCAGACTAAGCTTGTAGCGGAGTTTCAGTCCAGCGACACGGTGATGATCATCGCCGACATAGAAGCCTGCGAGGCGATAGGAGTTGTGGACGGAGTTTTTGCCGATCTGAGCAAGGATTTCCCCAATGATAAAAATGTATCTGAGTTTGGCTATATGCTGGACGGCACAAGCTTTGCGGAGGATATCGAGTATTCCGCGCTTTCCGATGAACTGTTCGCCGCTTTCAGAGAACCTCACGGCGGTATCGGCATGAACGAAGAAAAATTCAGAGAAAATTACGAGCACGCTGTTGAGCTGTGGACAAATTATATAACCGGAAACGAGATCAATCCCGTTCCGCAAGACGGGGAATAACTCCAAACGCCTGTTGAACCTGCGAAAGGAGAACTGCGATAATGAGTAAATTCCAATTTGAAATAAATGTTGAACCCAAGGATATCCCTAATCTTGACGATTCGCACAAGCGTGACTGCGCTGACGCTATGAACAAGGTCATCAATCAGGTGTTTAAGTACACGCTTATTTATTCTATTGCGGTAATGGCATTTTTCGGTGCGTATTCACTTTTCGGATTTACATATCTTTTACGAATGGAAAAAATGCTGCCGCAGATAAACATTTTTGTACCGATGCTGGCATTGGCTGTTTTTTTGCTTGAATTTATTGCCGGTACGATGAATAAGGCTGCGCTGATAATTGAAGTAATACTTAACATTTTGTTGATTTTTGCGACCATACTTATAATTCCTACAGTGTGGATAGCGCCGCTTGCGCTTTACGGCGCGGTCATCCATATCAAGCTTATTACTTTCATGCCTTTCCACAAGGCTATTTCGGAGCAGGAGGGATATCCGGAATTTACTCCTCTTCCCGCAAAGGACGAGATAGTTATAAAGAAAGTGACAGATGCTCCCATGGATAATTCAGAAAAACGCTCCGAAGAACTGTCTGAGAAAAAAAACAAAGAAGAATAATATCCACAATTTAAACGCCGCAGACTTTGTTATGACAATCTTGCGGCGTTTATTTCTATATCGGAAACGGCATACCCAATAAGGATATGCCGTTAATTAGCAGTTATGATTTGACGATGTCCGCAGTGGAGATAACAATGTCATCGGTGGACTTGCCCTCGGAATATTTATTTTTTACTGAGTAAAGCGAAACTACTTTGAATTTGTATTCGGTGCCGCTTTCAAGTCCTGTCACCGTGCATGATCTTCCGTACACGTTCTTGTATTTTTCATATCTGTTCGTTGATTTGTTAAAAATCCTGACCTGATACGCGTCAGCGTCCGTCACCTTTTTCCACCTAAGGGTAATGCTGTCGGTGCTTGCTTCAGCTGTAACAGACGGAGCTGCAGGTATTCCCGTTTTTTTCTTCTCTACTGTTTCGGGAACTTTTGTGGTAACGGTAATCTCTTCCGAACCGATCAGTTCCGAGTATTTGTTAGCCTTGGTCTTATTCAGCACCGAAACCTTAAATGTGTAGGACTTTCCGCTTTCAAGACCGCCCACTGTACACATTCTTGCAATAGTGGTTTTGTATTCCGTAAATCTTCCGTTATTCAGAATACTTACCCTATAGGCATCCGCCCCGCTGATCTTATTCCATTTCAGAACAACACTGTCGATCTCAGCAGAAGCTGTGACCTCAGGCGCTTCTACAACTTTATAGTGAGAATACTTGATTCCGTTGTCTTGCGCATACTTCTCAGCCGCAGAGTCTTTAACCACGTTCATGGATATCGCGCAGCCTGTGTTGGGAGAATACCATTCCAGAAGATCGCCGTTAAACATTCTGTAGTAGCTTATATATGCCGATGTCTCACCATTGGCAATAAAATAATTTCCAGTTTTTTCGTCATGCATATAACCAATCGCATAGCTTCCTACCGAAGACACTCCGTTCGGCAAAGTAACGGTATTCAGCGATATACAGTTTCCAAATGCAAACTCGCGTATCTCGGTTGTCTTGGAGGGCAGCATTACCGTTTCAAGCGCAAAACAGTTTGCAAACGCTTTTTTGCCTATGTACTTAATGCTTGCGTTCGGCTTTTTAAAGGTAATCTTTTCAAGGGACGTACAGTTCAGAAACGCCTCGTCTCCGATGTACGTGGAGTTCCCCTCAAATGTTACGGATTTAAGGTTTACGCAGTTTGCAAAAGCTCCTGTTCCCACAGCGCAGCCGTCGGGAACGGTAACAGACGTTACCTTAGTGTTGTCCTTAAAAGCATTTGCACTTATGTTAGTACCTTGGGGTATCACTGCCGATCCGTTTTTAGCAACGGAAAAATCGGCTGCACAAACCGCAGCAGGCAGCATCAAAGCTGTCATTGCAAAAGCAATAATTACAGAAAAGATCTTTTTCATAAAACCTCCTATTCTTCAAGAACTACAATAACGGAAGAGTTCTCCTTTACTGTAGAGTTCGGAGCAGGACTCTGAGACAATATTTTTGAGGAATTGTTCTCAGTACCGACCACGCTTAAAATAACGTTATTCTTTGAACACCATTCATACGCTTCGTCAAGAGACATTCTCGTAAGATCGGGAACAGAAACATCTTTGAGTGCTTCGGTCGTGGTTACTGTAGTTGTAGCAACAGTTGTCGGAGTAGTCGTAACACGTGTCGTCGCCTGCGTTGTTACAGGCGGAACGGTAACAACGGGAGGAGCAGTCGTTACAACTACGGGAGCCGCTGTTGTAGGAACAGTAGCAGCAGTCGTTGGAACTGTCGTTGCGGCAGTTGTCTGAACGGTAGTCTCCGATTCTGTGACCGACTCCTCGGAAACTTCAGTGACTGCAGATTCTGTTTCCGGTATTTCCGTTTCCAAAGGAACAATTTCTGCAGTTATTTCGGTATCCTCCATATCTTCATCAAATTCGTCATCATCAACGTCATCATCCGAAGCAGAAGCGTACATCATATCCGGAAAAAGCTCCGTTCTCTTATCCATTATGATATCATCGTTGTCTGTATTTCTTGCGCCTTTTTCAAGTACCTCCAATGCCTTGTCAGCATTATCTTTTGCGAAATAAGACTCAGACAGACCCACATAAGCTTCCGCACAAGTTTTGTTTTCAGAAATTATTTTATTATAAATTGCAATAGCGTTGTCATAATCGCGGTTTTCAAGATAAATCTCCGCCTGTTCCAGACTTTCTTTGTAATTGGAACCGCTTCTTCCGATAATTATTATTCCCAAAGCAGAGGCAAGCATTAAAACAATTGAAGCACTTATTAAAATCATTTTTAATTTTACATTCATAATCGTTCATGCTTTCCTTTCGTACCTTTATCAAAAACGTATAAAACAAAAATAAACAGCGCACCTGCCGTGAAGCCGCTGAAATCGATCCAAACGTCCTTGATCTGAGAAGAACGCCCGTCTGAAAAAAGCTGTATTGTCTCGTCGAAAACCGCTGCACCCAATCCGAAAAATCCAACTAAAGGAAGCCTCGCTGCAAGCTTTTCATAAAAAAGCAGGGACAGGACTACACCGAAAACTGCGAATTCAAAGCCATGAGCAAGCTTTCTTATTACCCCCTCGCTCAAAGCAAAATCATCGCCTAAAATAATCTTAATTATCTTTTCGGCATACCCGCTGAACTCACTTGACACTCTTCCGGGCATTACCGAATTTATCCATATAAATCCCAGACATCCTATTGCACATAATACCAGAATAATTTTCCGCGTAGATTTTTTCATGTATGATGCCTTTCTTTAAAATGCTGAAAACTGAACGGTTACAAAATACGCTCCGCTTGTGAGCGTATTTTGTAACCGTTCAGGCGTTTTTGACGCGCCTGAAACGGTTAGGAACGGCGCTTACTTGATTTCAACTTTGCCGCCCTTGGTAAGTGTAACTACGGGATTTCCGTCCTCGTCGAGTTCAACAGGACCCATATCCTCGCCGTCAAGATACCAGTGTGCACTTGCAAGCTTCTTAGCGCTCATCTTGCACTCGGTAAGAGTAATCTTAACCTCGCAACCGAAAGCCTTCTTGGATCTCAGGTTGATCACAGTTCTGGACGTAGAGTTTGTAACCTGCATTGAGAGGTCGAGGTTTCTTGCCTTTGTGATAGTGGAAGCATCAATAGAAACTGTAGCCTTGGGAGCAACAATTTCAAGAACGCCGCCGTCTTTCTTAGCAAGCTCCTTCAGAACCGAAGGTTTTACAGCAAGATCCTTTGTGGATGTAACAGTTACGGTAGCAACTGCTTTGTCCCCGTCTTCAACAGCACCGCTGATAGCGGATGTCATCTCTTCAGATGTAGCAGGTGTGCTTTCTGAAGCAGAGGAACCGTATACAGGAACCATTCCGTAATCCGCAGCATAAGCTGTTACGGACATAGACGCTGTCATTGCCAGCGCGATAACTGCGCCTGCAAGCTTCTTGGCATTATTTCTCATAATAAGCCTCCTCCTTTCTTAAAGTAATTATAATTAACACTTTGTTAAGTGTAATTACCGTTTTTTTTCGTATAGACGAGATAACCTGACATATACGCTGCACCACACAGCAACAGAATTACAGCAGTCGCGTAGGATGAGGAGATCCCTACAGCAGTTCCTACAACTCCTGCCGGAACAGTAGTTAAAAAAATCATAAATTCGGACAGAACATACATTACTATGCTCATTCTCAGCACCTCGGGACCGTTATCCGCAAGATACACAAGTATATGCGGAACTATCCAGTAAAGAACTGCGAATATCGGAAATTTTCTGCCGCTTCGCCGTCCGCTTTTAAATGAAAACCACAGCCATGCCGCTGCAAACAGCGCAAATACTGCAAAACTGAAAATTCTCATAAAGCTTTCCGGCATATATTTTTCATAGCTGAACGACGCCAAAGCGTAGGTTGCCAAAAACGCTGCAAACATATCTTCAAAAGAGCCGGAAAATACTTGCTTTTTTTCACTCATGCAAAAGCTCCTTACTGAAACTCAGGAAGTGTATCAATAACGTTCTTCTCACTGTCTTCTTCGTCGTAGTAATCGTCTTCTCCGTCATCGTAGTCATCGTAATCTTCCTCTTCCTCGCCTGCGTCATATTCATCTTCTTCGGTGGATTTTACCTCCTCAAAGATATCGTACGGTCTGTTGAACTGAGAAGTATACGGAACTGTGCCATTATAGTTGTTCAGCATCAATATCGTATAGCAAGCTACAGAAAACACTGCAGCCGCCGACATTGAGATGATCTCAGCAATTTTTCCTTTCTTTTCGCGTACAGATGCGGCAATGACTCCAACTGCATCCGGAAGAAGATACAGAACCGGAGGAAGATACGTGAGCAGCGCAAATCTTGAAAGTATCGCGTGCCTCATACCCATTGCCTCAAAAGCTGTCGTGAACATAAGACAGTTTATATATATATTATTGTTAGGATTTTTTTCAGCAAGCTTTTTTCTGAACAGAAAACACACAATAAAAAGCACGCCGAACATTATAGTATATCTTGGCGGAAGTCCTGTCGAAGCTTCATTACTTGTATCCGGGTTATAAGTTCCATACATAGAAAATTTTTCGATCAAGAACAGCATTGCTGTGCGTGAAAAGATGCAGAACAGTATTGTTCCCGCCGAAACTACACCAAGATACATCCATGAGGGTTTTATTCTCAAAAAGAAATACAGAACCGTCATTATGAGCGCCGACCAATGAAAAGTCGAAGCAGCAACGACAAGAACCAAGAATTGAAAATAGTTTTTGCTTCCCACATATTTTATCGCGAAGGTAATAATTATCGCCGCAATGATCTGCCTCAGGAAACACAAAGAGTTAAAAAATATCCCGAAGCACAAAAATGCACAGACGCTTATCCACGGCTTTGAAGAATTTCTCCAAATCAGCGCAAAAAGCGATAAGTAAATAATTACAGACGTATAAACGAAAACTGTCCAGTAACTCTCAAATCCGAGACTTAAAAGATACAGTGGGATAGAAAATCCCTTTTCCATTTTCATCAGCGACAACTCGTCGATATCTGTAAAACTCATGTTGGCGTATATTCCGCCATAGGAATTAAAATCGTGTCCAACCTGAAATCTTGATGCGGAAATGAACGTAAACAAAACCGCAAAAACAGTACAGTAAACGATCCTTCCCCATTTGCCGCATTTTTTCCCGCAGAGAGGCATCGCCGCGCAGGAAAGAACAAGCATTATATAGTAAATCAACATTCGAGTTATTCACCAGTACTTTCCGCGGCAGCGTCGCTCTTTGACGAATATCCGTAACCGTAACCATATTTATATCCGTATTTGGAACCGTATTTCTTTCCGTAGCGTCCCGATTTTTCTGGTTTGCAGAAAGTCTTGACAAAACCGAGAGCCTTACCGTTGGCAAGACGGATCTTTTCAAGCGCGTTTTGGATATCCGGATGGATCGTAGAGCTTTCTCTTATAATGAAAACAAGTCCCGCTATCTCAGTATTCATAAGCTGCGAGTCGGTAACAACGTTTACGGGAGGTGTATCGAGGAATACATAGTCGTAGTCTTCGGAAGATGCCTTAAGAAAAATTTTCATTGACTCCGAAGCAAGAAGCTCCGAGGGGTTAGGAGGAATATCTCCGGTTGTGATAATGTCCAAATTATTCATAACTTCGGGACAAATAGCGTCTCTGACCGTGCAGAATCCTCCGAGAATAGAAGACAAGCCGTTTTTCGGCTTTACGCCGAAGCTCTTTGCCATAACGGGCTTACGAAGGTCGCATTCCACAAGAAGCGTTTTAAATCCCGCATTGGCAAAAGAAATAGCTATATTCGCGCAGGTCGTACTTTTTCCCTCAGACGGATTGGAGCTCGTAACCGCCACGATCTTTCTGTTGCTCGTGGAAGCGGCAAACATTATATTTGTTCTGGCGGTGTTGTACGCTTCTGTAATGGCAAACGGAGTGCTTTCCGAGAGAAGTCTGTCCGCTCTCTCCGTTCCGACTGCGGCTGTCTCGGACTTCGGCTGCTGCTTGCGGCGGTTGTCACCGTAGCTGTAACCGTATCCGTAGCCGTACTTGGAATAGCCGTATTTGCTTTCGTTTGCCGACAGGAAGTCAGTAATCTCCGCAAAAACAGGAATACCGTAAAGCTTAGCAAGGTTATCGTCGTGCTTTACCACAACGTCAAGCATATCGTTTACAAAAACAATTATGTACGCTACAACCAGACCGAGGAGAAGTCCCACGGCAGTAATGAGCGTAACGTTCGGAAAAGACGGTCTTGTATCGATCTCGCCGTAGTCTATAACCTCAAGCGAACCGGATTTAATGACTCTGAGAAACTCTATGTTTGCCAGCCTCACAAGCTCGTTGACGATCTCTTCCGCTTCCTGCGGATCTGTGGATTCCACCACAAGCCGCATGACCTCGGTGCTGTTCACAGCTTGAGCTGTGATCATTCCGTTAAGTTCTTCCTTATTGTACGGCAGGTCAAGGTTTGCAATGAGATTGTCCATTATTGTGCTGCTTTTGAATATAATCTGACAGGTATTTACAAGCTTCTGAGCTGCATTGATATCGTTTATATTCACACTTTCCGACGCCTGCTGGCTGTTTTCGACATACAGGAGAGCTTTTGACTCATACTTTTTTGTCATGACAAATTCAGAGAGCACAAAAGCCGCCGCTCCGCAGACGATCCCGACCAGCATGATAAAGAGCAGGTGTTTTTTCAGCACTTTGAACAAATACCCTAAATCAATAACTTCCTCGTTCTCCATTATCCTTTATAACTCCTAACTGACTTAATATCTTTATTATTGTACAGACAGACCGAAAAGCGGGACGGTCGGACGGTACAGCGACAGTCGCTGTCGTTTTTAAACAGCTTTAAAAGCCTTTGCAGAAACGAAACCAACAATACTGTCTTAAAAATCATTTTATCATAAAAAAAGTAGCATGTCAATATATTTATATACAAATTTTCTTCTTGAATAACGTTTGTTTTGACTATTTGCAATAATTTACAAGATATCTTCACAAAATGTTATTAAAATAGGTTTTTATTTACTTTTATTTTTGATATTGACAGAAATTGATTTTTAAGGTATAATTATTTTAAGTCTGAAAGCGTAGAAAGGATGCTTGCAATGCGTATTGATTTTCACTCACATATCCTGCCTGGAATGGACGATGGAGCCTCCGATATAAACGAATCTCTTGCCATGCTGAAAATGCTGTCCGAATCAAAGGTGGACAAAGTTATACTTACTCCTCATTTTTACCGTCAGAATGAAAAGATAGACTCCTTTCTGAAACGCCGCGAGGCCGCCTTTGAAAAGCTTTCCGCAGCGGCGGGAGAAGTGTGCGGCTGTCCTGAACTTTTACTCGGTGCGGAGGTTTATTTTTATCCGTCTCTTTCCTCAGACCCTGATTTCCATAAGCTTTGCATTGAAAATACAGGCTATATCCTGCTTGAACTGCCCTTTGAACAGTTCCACGATAACTTTTACAGCAGCTATTCAAAATTTTCCAACAACTGCGAGCAGAAAATAATTTTCGCTCATATAGAAAGGTATTTAAGCTTCGGGAACACTCCACATGACATCATGAAAATATTTGAGTACGGCAACGCACTTTGCCAGATGAACTGCTCATCACCCGTCGAAGCAAGTCTGCTGAAAAAGAAAACCATGCTTCGATTTATTTCGGACGGTCTTATAAGCGCGGTAGGAACGGACGCCCACAACACGTCCCGCCGTCCGCCGATGTACGGAAAGGCTGAAAAGCTGATAGTTTCAAAATGCGGTCAGCGCGCGTTTGACAACGTCTGCCGCCGAAGTGAGATGATACTCGAAGACCGCAGTCTCAGGGAAATTATTCAGACAAATATATAATATATAAAGATTTAAAACCGCATGAAGCTAAATGGCTTCATGCGGTTTTCTTCATTATGTCAGCGGGACTGCACAGGCGTTACCGCTGTCTGCCTGCTCACTTCCGAACCGTCGTCGGCAACTTTTATCATAACAGTGGTGTCGCTGTTTACTCCGCCCATTCCCGTAGTTGTATAAGAATAAACCATACTTGGATATTCATGAACTATAATATAATTTCCCTGAGAAAAATGATTCGGGTGCTTTGATGTCACAATGCCAACGTGATTACTGATCGCTGTACCGACTTCAACCTCAGGAAAGTCCTCGGTAACGGAAATCATATAATCGGCTTCCGTGACCTCCTCGTAAGGATAGTCCGCATAGGCAGCCTGCTCAACAATCACGTCCGAATAGTATACAACTGGAATGTCCTCAGTGACAGAATCGTCATAAGCTGTTGTCATTTCCGAATATTCGTATACATCAACAGCCGATAATGCGGGAACGCTCATACTCAAATCATAAGATATTTCTCCGTACGGCATAACGATCACATTCAGCGCAGCTGCTGCTGCCGCAGAAACAACTGCCGCCAAAAGTCCCGCAGACACTGACTTTCTTTTGGTCATAACTCCTCTGATGCGTTCTTCCAGCTTTCCTCCGGCAAAACTTCCCATAAGATGAAGATTTTCACCGAGAGGATAGCTGCGTTTTTCTTCGACGCGGATAAGGGTCATGGCATAATCCTCAGGGGCGGCTTTTCCGCAGCGCAGAGCTGTCTCATCGCAGGCAAGCTCTATGTCGCGGTTTGCGAGGACAAACATAATCCACACCAACGGATTGAACCAATGCACCGCTGCACACACCGCGATAACAGTCTTAAACAGCGCGTCCATACGTTTTATGTGGGCAAGCTCGTGACAGAGCACATTTCTTACGCTGTCTCCGTGAAGCTCCATGCTTTTGGGCAGGATCACAACCGGAGCGAAAACTCCGTATGTAAGAGGGGTATCGGTCCTGTCCGAAACAAGCAGACGGATACGGCGAATCAATCCGAAATCGTTTTTCAGGGGCGTAATGTTATAGCCGGCGGGAATCGCACATGAAAAAGTCTTTCTGCATTTAATGTGGCATATAACAAAAAATGCGCCGATAAAAAACGCCCCAAACAGCCATATACAGTGCATAACGAAAAACACGTCCTCCGAAGCGGGAACGGACATCGCCACGTTGATCACCATGTTGGGAAAGAGCGGAGCAGACTGCACAGTTTGAACGGTTTGCACAGTTTGCTCAGTTTGTACAGAGGAGTAAGCAACTTCTGCCACAGCGGTATCCGACGTTTCCGCTACTGTAACGGTAATTCCTCCAAACGGCAGCAGGAGCTTTACTGCGGCAATAAGCCACAGCGCAGACAAAACCCGTTTGGGAAGCCTTTTGAACATTACCTGCCGCATAAATACTATTAAGGCGATGACTGCCGCCGCGGACAGGCTTCTTCCGATAATATCCATGACGATCTCCTTTACTTCAGCTTGCTGACAAGCTCTTTAAGGCGTTGTATCTCCTCGCGGGACAACCTGTCCGAGCTGAGCAGCGACGCCGCCAGCATATCCGCAGATCCGTTGTACATTTTGCTTATCAGTTCGTCAGTCTCGTACTCGCGGGCATCCTCAAGGGATACTTCTGCGTGGCATATAAAGTTCGGATCTGTACGGCTTACCGCACCTTTGTCGATACATTTTTTTATCACGGTATAAGTCGTGGTCTTGCTCCAGCCGACCTGATCCGCTAAAGAGGCGGCGATATCTTTTGCACTTGAATCGCCTTTTTCCCACAGTACCTGCATTACTTTCAGTTCCGAATCGAACAGCTTCATTAATGTTTCCCCCATTAAGTTTCTGAGTTCTATTTTGGTAGAACACTTTTATTTTACCACTTCGCGAAGATTTTGTCAATAGGATAAATTAAACCTAAAAGCCGCATAACTTCATACAGCAAACGCTTGCCATTTAAAAAATAATATGTTAAAATAAATCATTAAAACCTATAAGCTAAATATCAAAAAACGAAATGATGTGATCAATATAAAAACAAAATCCGCATCTTATTTATTTATGTTGGTTTTAACGCTGTCAATTTTCACCTGCGCTTGTTCGGACGATTCAAACGACGCTTCTCCAAACGGGAAGATAAATTTTTCGGACAAAAACGGAATCTCATTTTCTTTGCAGGTCACCCCATGTACCGACAATAAAAGCAACGGAAAAATTGATCTGAACATTAACGGTGAAAACTTATACGTATACAGCACAGATTTCGGAAGGTCTTTTGACAGAGCAAATAAATCCAAAGCTTCTTTAACCGGACTTGCCGAGGACAGCTATTCGCTATGCATTATGGAAAAGGATGTTCCGGAAACAATTACCGATATTTACACAATATATGCGGACAATTTATCACATCCTTACCCGATCACGGTAACCGCTGTCAGCAGTTCGGAAAAAATTCTTGACGACGGTAAAATAACCGTCCGCATAGAAAATTCCATTGACGGCGCAGCCGGTACGGAATATGAAGCGACCATGGACGGCTGGAAAACAAGCAAAAGCTTTTCGGGTGAAACGGTAAGCTTTGATTCTCTAGGTCATGGCGTTTACTCTGTCACCGTCAGAGACAAGAATAATCCAGAAATTGTTTCACCTGCTCTTCGCATACCTGTTGTACGTTCCGAAATCGGAACAAATGCCTACATAAATGTTGAACCTGTTCTTCAAATTCCCGAACTTCCCACAGGCTGTGAGGTAACGTCGCTGACAATGCTTCTGAACCATATCGGATTTGATGCGGACAAGCTGACGCTCGCTGATGAATATCTTCCGAAAGGAGAATACCGGAAAACCGATTTCAATAAAGTTTTTGTGGGAAATCCGAGAAGCAGGCAAGCATACGGCTGTAATGCAGGAGTTATTGCCGAAACCGCTGAAAAATTTTTAAGCGAATACGATAAGGAAAATAAATGGAAGGTAAAAAATATAACCGGATGTTCTCACGAAATTATTTATTCCGCCGTAAAATACGGCAATCCCGTAGTTGTATGGGGAAGCATTGACATGGAGGAAATTATAGAAGATTATGTATCGTGGACGGACGCGAAAACAGGAAATACGATCTCGTGGATCGGCGGTGAGCACTGCCTGCTGCTTATCGGATATGATATGAAAGAAAAGCTTGTGTATGTTAACGACCCGTTAAGAGGACAAGTATCTTACGATATGAGAACTTTTGAAAAAAGATTTGAGGAGCTTAACAGAAATGC
>CAMWRN010000018.1 GCA_947176675.1 uncultured Clostridia bacterium
TTTTTAAGCTTCAATACTAGTTTATTTTTTTATAGTATATTTTATTTTTATAGTAACATATACTTCTGATATTGTCAAGCGTCAACGCATATGAATCATATTTTTATGCTCGGGTTCCTACAGATAGTTTAGTTTTTCAACCATCTTACGGCAAGCTGCGTTCGGTGTTCGAGACCCGTTTTTTCAAGGATCGTACTGATGTGATTTCTTACCGTTCCGTTTGAAATAAACAGCCTCTCTGCTATTTCCTGATTGGAGAATCCCTCAGCGATGAGCTTCACTATATCAGTTTCGCGTGGAGACAGCAAATTGAAAATTTCCCTGCCGCCCGAATCCGGAACAATATCTATTCTGCCGCGGATATACTCCAGAATGTCCTGCTGAAAAACCGTACCGCCCACGCTTACTGTCCTTATCGCGCTGATTATACGCTCCGCGGGACTGTTTTTCAAGATATAGCCGCTTATACCGCTTTTAAGAGCACGTAAAATAACCGACTCCTCATCGAAAGTAGTAAGCAGCAGCGGAGAACACAGATTCTCGGCAAGCATATTTTCAGCGGCGGTTATGCCGTCGCATTCGGGCATACGGATATCCATCAGCGCCACATCGGGACGTATCTCACTGCACAGCCGTAAAGCTTCATTTCCATTGCAGGCTTCACCGGCAACCGACATATCCTGCTGAGAAGAAATTATCATTTTAAGACCCTCACGGACGATTGCGTCGTCGTCGACAATCAAAACATTTATCATCGAAAAGATCCTCACAATCTGAAAATATTCAGTATTTTAAAACCACAGGCATTTTTCTGAAAAACGCAGCTTCCTCCGCAGTCTGCGGTGCGTTCCTCCATAGCATCCAAACCCATTCCCTTTTTGAATGGAGACATATTTTTTCCATTATCTGAGAACTCCGCTTTGATGATTTTATTGTAAACCGAAATTTTAAAGGAAAAGCTGTCCGCTTCTGAATGTTTAACGGTATTTGTCATTGCTTCGGTAAGATTTTCCTTTAAGCATATCCATATTTGTGGAGTAATTTTTTTGACGTTTCCTTCAATGTCAAAAGCTGTCTTTATTTCATAAGTAACTGAAAATCTTTCAAGCGCCTCGTTTATCTCCGCCGTTCCCGTTATATGCCTTACGGGACGTTCCTCGCGCAGAGCCTCGCGTATGCTGTCCACGCTTCCGCGAAGATTTTCAACAGCTGTTTCAAGACACTTTTCAGCCTGTTCGGGAGCTGTTCTGATATTCAGCTTTGCGCCCTCCAGAAGTATTATGCTGCCCGAAATTCCGTGTCCCAACTTATCGTGGATACGCGCGGAAAATCTTCCTCGTTCTTCAAGAGATGCAGCTTCACGAAGCGTTTTTGTATAAGATTTAAGACCGGATATCTTAGCATTCAGGGACGATATAGTTTCACGCTGTTCCTCGGAAATCATTCTGAAGTATTCAAGCTTTGAAACGATTATTCCTGCAAAAAATTCCATAAAAAAAATGCAAACCGCCGCAATAACGGCGTATACTGAGGGCTCTATAATCAACATTGACAGAACCGCAGCAGCCGCTGTCATAAAGTAAACATATCCGCTATCGCCCAACAGATCGGACAACTCAAACATTATCGCGGCAAACACGGGAAAATAATCCTCCGCTCCGCAGACTATGCATCCGAAAATTCCCGCTGCCGACATTATCAGCCGCAGCATACGCTTAGGCTTCCCAAATCTTTTGCAGCAAATCTCCACGGCAAGAAAATCCGTCAAAAACAAACAGCAAAAGGCGAGCACGGCGGCGATATTAAAACCGTCCGCCGGGTTCACCGAATCCGAAGCAATTATTTTGTACACCGTGACCGCCGCCAAAGCGGTCAGTTCGGAAACAAGATAAAGAGTGTTTTTATACATCAGTCGTTTTTCCTTGTAAATATTATCGCGGAAATAAGATATGACAGAACCGCAAAAAGTGCAAGAATACATATATTCGTCAGCGAACTGAAATCCGGATCATACGGCATATTTCTTACTAAGTCCATTACCCAGTACTGAGGGAGAAATTTTGCTATATGTCCTACCGCGCCCAGACCGTCCGCAATGGGAAACCAAGCTCCGCCGAGCATACAGCCGAGGGTTGTGTAGCCGATGTCAATGGCAAAAAGCGTTTGTCTGCCCTTTACCAACAACGCGAACATGATCGCCGTTCCTACCGAAAACAGTACAAAAAGCTCATTGACAAGGATCATGACCCATATTGGGATACCTATGCTATCGTTTGTACCGAAAATATACAGCGTAACGACCAAACTCATTGCCGAGCAGCATATCACTCCGAAAAGACCTATACCTACCACATATTCCAAAGGCTTTATGACCGAGCAGACCGTTCTGCTGTACACACCGGTCAATCTGTCGGATAAGATCATACTGGAAATGAAAAACAATACTCCCATCATGCTCATCATCATAAAGCCCTCGACAAGGCAAAATGCTACTCTGACTTTGTCTGCGGCATCTGTTTCGACGCTCATCTCTACGGCTGATACGCTTCCGCTCGATACATCCGATGAGAGCATTTTCAGGAACGTATCCTCGTTTCCCTTCGCCGCCGAAGAGATAACCTCCGCGCTGCGCATATAGGATTCGGCATAGACCTCGATAAAGGCAACGTTTTCGTAATCGTCAAGGGTGGTTATTGTAAGCGGGATCATCTTCCCTGCCGCCGCACTGCTGTAAAATCCCTGCGGCACTTCTATTATAGCAGAAATTTTCCTATCAATCAACATATCCGCCTGAAAATCATAATTTTTTTCTTCTTCGGTTTCCATTCCGAGACATTCAGTAAAATATGTCTTCAAGTCCTCCGAAAGCGGACTTTCGTCATAGTCGATTATACCTACTCTTACCGTGGAATTTCCAAATTTTAAACCGATTTCGTTTTCCTCCGGCTTCTTTTCCGGAGCTGTAATAAGCGTAAGCATGACCGCAGCAGCAGCAGCCGAAATTATCATCATAAGTATGCTCCGCGAGGCGGTATGCTTGAAAATCAGCCATATATTCTTCATATGTTTTTACTCCTAACGCTTACTTTTACCGCTCCCGCAGCTACTATAACAGCAAATGTTATCAGTGATACAATTATTACGCTGACCGTCTTTTCTGTCCTCGAAAATACCGTCAGGTCGAAAGCCGCGCTCTGGACAGCATATATCGGCAGCTTTTCGCTGAATCCGTTTATGTGGATGTCCTTCTGAAACGTTCCCGACAAAAACATCATAACCCACATCAGCGGCGTTATAACAGAGGGCGCAGGGATTTTCGGCCAAAGCAGGTTTATAAGTACTCCTACAGACAGCGCGGCAAGCGATACGCTGATAAACATCGCAATAAGCAGAAGATTAAGCCCCGGAGCATTACAATATTTTGCGCCAAAAAGCAACGTGCTTGACAGTATTACCGACGCTATCTGAATTATTATCATAGGCATATTTCCGATTATTTTGCCAAAATAAATTTTAGATTTGCTTACTGTTGAAATATTGAGACGGTCTATTGTGAAAAAATCGTATTCCTCGGTGTATGCAGAAGCTCCGCTGATACATGAACCCATAAATATTATCATGACTGCCATTGTGACCGCATAATAGTCCATCATAGAACGGTTCGTACCCAAATCCTTGCTCTGTATAAAGCTTTCGCCTGAGAGCTTTATACCTGTCAAAGCCATAGGATCAACTGCCGCCGCCGACATATACGCCGAAGCGGTCTTGCTGTAGCTGTCAAATATTGCCTTAACAGTGCGGTTTTTTATCCTGTCCTTACCTTTGTAAATAACTATATCTGAGCCGTCCAGAACCACAGACGCCGAACAAACGTCACTGTCAAAATTCTGCGCTTCCATCTCCGAGACCTTTTCCGTGGTAAGAGTCCCATCGCTTTCAAGTCCATGTATAAAATTCTCAAATGCCGAAGCTGAGAACATATCCCCGTTTTCGACGCTGTAAACAACGCTCAGTTCCCCTACCGCACCGTCGGAAGCCTCGACCTTTTCGAGGAACGTTCCCAGAAAAAAAACGCAGACAGACGGAAAAAATATAGTAAAAAACAAATTAGGGCCGCTCCGAAAATAGGAACGGATACTATTTAAAATAATACTTAACATATGCCCTCCTATCTCAGTTCGCTGCCGGTAAGAGCAATAAAAACGTCCTCAAGATTTATGGATTCGGTTGACAGTCCGGATATGGGAAGTTCTTGCTTTCTCATATATTCCAATATTAGCGAAAAATCACGGCAGGTTCCGGAAACCTCAAGAGTGACTTCGTTTTCTTTCGCTTTGCCGCCCTTTACGTCAGGAAGCTTTGACAGTTCAGAAACAAATCCGTTCTTATTAAATCCCGCAGGGAATTCCGTGAAAATTTTCAGCGTTTTAACGTCGCTTACCAAAGATATAAGCTCCCGCTCAGTTCCGCAGGCAATAAAGCGTCCGTGGTCGATTATGGCTATCCTGTCGCATATCGCTTCCACCTCGTTCATGTAGTGGGAGGTGTAAATGACTGTCGCGCCCCTGTCCCGCAAAGCCTTTATGGAGTTCAGAATATGCTCTCTGGACTGAGCGTCAACGCCTACGGTCGGCTCGTCCATAATTATAAGCTTTGGACTGTGAGCGATACCGCAGGCAATGTTCAGGCGGCGTTTCATACCTCCCGACATTTGCTTGGGCTTCATTTTAGCGCGGTCGGAAAGTCCCACGAATTCAAGAGCCTCCGCCGCAGCTTTCTTCAAATTATTTCCGCTCATACCGTAGAGCGAAGCGAAAAACTTAACGTTTTCCTCCGCCGACAGAAACGGATAAACCGCTATCTCCTGCGGAACCATTCCGATGATCTGCTTCACTTTATCCTTGTCTTTAACAATGTCCATTCCGTTCACCGAAACGCTTCCCTTGCTGAAATCACTGAGAGATGTAATAACGTTCATGGTTGTGGATTTTCCCGCACCGTTCGGTCCCAGCAGACCGAAAATTTCGCCCTCGTATACCGAAAAGCTCAGATCATCGACTGCACAGAAATCTCCGTAATTTTTTATAAGATTCTTTACCGCAAGAAATTCTTTCATTCGTATCATCCTTTCGTTGATATAAGTATACCACGTCTTTCCGTAAAAAAGGAAGTGATTTTTGCTTGTTTTCTATATGACATTTGTCATTCACCGGTCTGTGCAGTAAAAAGCACTTAGCAAGAGCGGAAACTGTAAACTATTATTACGGTCTCTCCAATGTAACTTTCAGCAGAAGAGCTTTAAAATAATAAAAACGGCAGAATCACAATTCCTGTGACCCTGCCGTTATACTATTTATTAAGGATTTCATTGTAAATTTTTTCCTGACCATCAAGCTGCTCCGCAGCATTGTCAAGGGTAGTTTGAGTAATATGTTCACCGCCAAGGATACGCGCAATCTCTTCTATACGCTGCCCGCGGTCAAGTCTTGTAACGCTTGTCACCGTTCTGTCATCAAGATTTGTTTTTTCTATCAGCAGATGGTTATCTGCCATTACCGCAATCTGGGACAGGTGCGTAACGCATATTACCTGCCTCGTTTTTGATACCTGACGAAGCTTTACACCTATCTTCTGCGCGGCACGACCGCTTACACCCGTATCTATCTCGTCAAAAATCATTGTGGGAGTATCTTCCTTTTCAGCAACAACATTTTTTATCGCCAGCATTATTCTCGAAAGCTCACCGCCGGAAGCTATCTTAGCTATCGGCTTTGGAGGCTCTCCCATGTTTACCGAGATCATCAGTTCCATGATGTCCATGCCGGTCGACGTAAGCTTTCCCTTTTCGTGCTTGAAAAGAATTTTTACGTTTGGCATATCAAGAAATTTCAGTTCCTCGGCAATCTTTTCCGTAACTATTTCCGACGCTGCCGAACGTGCTTCCGACAGCTTTTTCGCTTTCTCCGATACCTCGGCGAGAAGCTTGCTTTTCAGCTTTAAAAGTTCCTCTATCTCCTTAGTGTAACCAGCTATCTCCTTTGCCTCTCCGCTGTAGGAATTATACCGCGCTATAAGCTCCGCAAGGGTACAGGAATACCTTTTTGTTATGCTATATAGCTTTTCGCGGCGATCTGAAAGATACTCCAGCCGCTGCTCGTCAACGTCTATCCCGTCAAGAAGCCGCGTCAACTCGTCTCCTATATCTGAAAGTTCTATCTTTGCTGCTTCCAGACGGTTTACCAGCGTCGAAAGAGACGGCATTATATCTGAATATTCCGACAAATTGCCTATGACAGAATCAATGATCTCAGTCATTCCGGAGCTGTTCTCGCTTCCGCATACAGCCGCGTGGGAGCTTGAGATAGTCTCAGCTAAAACGCTGCTGTTGTTTGCTACTGTAAATTCGTTTTCAATGTCGGTATCTTCGTTTTCATCCTCAAGCTCAAGCTCTCCTACCTCTTCGAGAAATCTGTTCAGGTACTCTATCCGCTGCTGCTTTTCGTTTTCCAATACCGCAAGCTTTTTTATCTTTCTTGCCGTATCCTGAAGATCTCTGAAGGATTTTTTGTAGTCTTCAAGCTGACCGTGAAGTTCTGCGTAATCGTCTATTATATTGATATGCTTTTCCGGATACATAAGTATTTTATTGTCGTGCTGTCCGTGAACGTCTATAAGCGTCTCTCCAAGTTCTCTTACAGCAGATATTGGCGCAGCTTTTGAGTTGATTCTTGCGCTGCTTCCGCCATCGGCAGAAATTTCTCGGGTTATCATCAGCTCATCGTCTTCGCAGCTTATCCCCAACTCAGAAAGTTTGCTTACAGTTGCAGGAGTAAGATGCCTAAACATCGCGCTGACAACAGCCTTTTCACAGCCAGAACGCACCACATCCCTGCTGATACGCTTTCCGAGAACAGCGTTTATCCCACCCACAAGAATGGACTTTCCCGCACCTGTTTCTCCGGTAAAAACATTAAAGCTTTCCGTAAGAGGGATTTCAGCCTTTTGTATTACAGCAAGATTTTCAATATATAATTCACTAAGCATAATAAACGTCCTTTCATGAGCCGTGAATATAAATATGTACCGCCGTCTATTTTAGCAGGATCATTTCTTTCAGTAAGTCCGCAAATTCACAGGCTGCGGATTCGCTTCTCATAAGAGCGAAGATAGTGTCGTCCCCCGCTATTGTACCGACGATTTCCAAACAGTCCATCTTATCCAGCAAAGCGCACACCGCCTGCGCCATGCCCGTGTGACATTTTATTACTACTGTATTCAGCGCATGGTCGATATTCACCACCGAGTCCCTAAATATCGGCGGACACTGAACCGCAGACCTTTGTGTGCGAACATAAATGTATGCTCCAGACGATGACAGTTCCTTTCTCAGATCAAGCTCATTTATATCTCTCGACAGGGTCGCCTGCGTAACAATTATTCCCTCGTCCCCCAGACGTTTTTTCAAAGCGTCCTGCGTTGTAATTTCATAACGCTCAATTATTTCTATAATTTTGTTCTGTCTTTGCTTTTTCATCTATATGACCGTTTTTCAGTAAGGAAAAACGCGACCTCCTTTCTGTCCGATGTTTTTGTGGTTATGCTAAAATTACAAATGCGAAAAAACTCACAGTCTGAAAATTTATTTTCAGGAATTTCCTTATTTTATGGGATTCATAAGCTTGTTGTTTACCGCACTGAAAAATGAATGTCCTTTTATATCTATAAGCTGCAATTTCTTTTCGGATTTTTTTATTATAAGACTCTCTTCTGCTGTTAAGGCGTGGGAGAATTTACCGTCCACAGAAAAATAAACCGATTCGTCGTCGGAAAAATGCCTTATTTCAAGAATTCTTTCCGACTTGAATACCATAGTCCTCGAAAACAACGAATGAGGACATATCGGCGTAAGCTGTATGCATTCGGTCTCCGGTTCAAGAATAGGTCCTCCTGCCGAAAGCGCGTAGGCTGTAGAGCCTGTCGGAGTTGCAAAAACCATTCCGTCCGAACGCATTGAGCTGACAACTATCCCATCGGTGAGTATTTCATAATCAGTAATTTTCGAGTACGGTCTTGCTATGACTATATCGTTTAGGGCAGCATGAGAGGAGACCGTCTTTCCATTTCTGACAAGCAGCGCGTCCAGCATCATTCTTTCCTCTTTAACATAATCCCCCGTTTTAAGCTTTGAAAGGCTGCCAAGCTCGTCCCGTTCCATAGAAGCCATGAAACCGAGCCTGCCAGTATTTATTCCCATAAGCGGTTTGTCGTGATCCGAAGCGTATACCGAAGCCGTAAGAATAGTTCCATCACCGCCGATAGCGATAATAATATCGCATTCTGCAGAAATCTCATCAGCCGTACTGAATTTCACAAAGCTTTTCTCCGAAAATTCCTTTTTGCAGCAATTCTCCGCAAGCACTTCAATTCCAAGGGAATTCAATATATCGCAGCATTCCAGCGCGGTTTTCAGCGCGTACAACTTTCCGAAATTCGGCATAAGAGCAATTTTCACAGTCTCAGCTCCTTTCAGTTTTTTTTCAACTCTTCAAAAGCATTTCGGACTATCTTTCCGAAATCGAATTCTTTACCGGAACTTCCGTGTTTTATATATGCAAGATACTCGATATTTCCGTCCGTTCCGTTTCCTCCAGTTACCGGAGAATGCGTCAATCCCGAAACTTCAAATTCCAGAGAAAAACAAAAAGACACAATATCTTCCAAAACCGAAGTATGTACTTTCCCGTCCTTAACTATCCCATTTTTTCCGATATTGGACTTTCCCGCTTCAAACTGTGGCTTTATCAGTACAGCCGCACTTCCGTTTTCAGGCAGAAGCTCCTTTATTTTAGGCAGGATACATTTCAGCGATACAAAGGAAACGTCCGCCGAAATAAATGTCGGACTTTTGGGAAAGTCCTTTGCTGAAAGATCCAGTATGTTTGTTTTTTCCATATTATGCACACGAATATCGTTTTTTAGTTTATCGTCAAGCTGACCGTGACCCACGTCCACCGCGTAAACATAAGCTGCGCCGTTTTGGAGCATACAGTCTGTAAAACCTCCTGTGGACGCGCCTATATCTATACAGATCCGTCCGGCAATATCTATCCCGAACTCGGCTATCGCTTTTTCAAACTTCAAACCGCCTCTGCCCACATAGCGAAGCTGTTCTCCGATAATACTGATCTCACAGTTCCCATCTACATTAAACGACGGCTTGACGGAAATTTTTCCGTCTACCATCACCTGTCCAGATTTTATAAGCTCCTTTGCCGTAACGCGGCTTTTCACAAGCCCGCTTTCGGTAAGGTATACATCAAGTCTCAATTCTTTCCTCCGCACAATTATTCAGTATTTTTATCATCTTGGCTTCGCTGAGACTGTATTTGTCTAAACATTCCGAAAGCGAAGCCTGTTTGGCAAAACCGTCAACTGCGGTTATCACGAATTTTCCTCTGTATCCGTTTCCGTAAAGTTCCGTCAGCAAATGCTCGGCAGCTCCGCCGTGGCGTGAGCCTTCCTCAAAAAAATATATTTCGTCGTAATTCATGCAAAGCTCAATAATCTGTTTGTCTATAGGATATATCTTCACAAGCTTCATAACGTCGCACTCGGTAGATTCTGCGGCTGCGTAAAGGTTATGAACTATCCGCCCATAGCTTATCGTAAGTTTTCGGCTTCCGTTTTCCGTTATAATAAACGAATCTGTGTCCTCTGCGCCGAAAGTGACCTTTTCACAGTCCTTTGGGTATCTTACTGCGGCGACTCCGTCCGTTCCGAAAAACGCGCTTTCTATACACATTTCAAGCTCTCTGTAGGTTGATGGTGAATAAACGGTAACTCCGGGTATCGTCAGCAGCATAGGTACGTCTAACAGTCCCTGATGTGTTTCTCCGTCCTCGCCCACAAAGCCTGCGCGGTCAATACCAAGAACCATGTGAACCTTGTCTATTGATGCATCGTGAATAAGCTGATCGTAAGAACGCTGCAAAAAGCTTGAGTACACCGCAAAAAACGGAAGTCTGCCGCCTTTGGCAAGTCCTGCCGCAAACGTGACCGCGTGCTGTTCAGCAATACCAACGTCAAAAAATCTTTCGGGATATTTTGCGGAGAAATATTGCAGTCCCGTTGCATACTTCATAGCAGCGGTAATCGCGCATATTTCCGGATTTTTCTCCGCCAAACGGCAAAGAGTCTTTCCCGCAGTTTCCGAAAAGGAATCCGTCACATCATTGTTGGGATTGCTTTTTCTGTATCCGCAGGATGGTATTGCATGAAAAGCTCCGGGATTTATCTCCGCAGGTCTGAAGCCTTTTCCCTTTACGGTATTGACGTGCACAAATACAGGTCTGTGCAGTTTTTTGGCGGCTCTTAAAGCGTCTTCAAGCTCGGAAATATTGTGACCGTCTATCGGACCCAGATATACAAATCCCATATCCTCAAACATTGTGGAATGATACAGAACCGATTTCAGCGCAGACTTTGAAGTCTGAATGACTTTTTTTATAGGCTCACCCACAAATGGAGTGTTGCCCAGAATGTATTCAATTTTTTTCTTTGCATTAAGATATGCTGTGTTTCCTCGAATAGATGTAAGATATCTTGCAAATGCACCCACATTTTTCGATATGGACATATCATTGTGATTAAGTATAACTATAAGATTGTTATTGCTTTTTCCCGCGTTATTAAGCCCCTCGTAGGCAAGTCCGCCCGTAAATGCTCCATCGCCTATTACTGCCACTGCATGATGTCTATCCCCATTAAGACGCATAGCTTCCGCCATACCGAGTGCAGCTGAAATTGACGTACTGCTGTGCCCGCTGATAAAAGCGTCATGCTCCGATTCGGAGGGACGGCAGAAACCCGATATACCGCCATTTTTCCGCAATAACGAAAAATCATCGTACCGTCCCGTAAGCAGCTTGTGAGTGTAAGCCTGGTGACCAACGTCCCAGACGATCTTGTCCGCAGGAGAACGGAAAACCCTGTGGATCGCTACCGTAAGCTCCACTGTTCCAAGATTGGATGACAGGTGTCCACCGTTTTTCATAACGGTGCGGATAATATTTTCCCTTATTTCACCGCACAGCTTATCGCACTGCGGTATGCTGAGACGGCTAAGTTCGTGCGGGTCGGAAAGGTCTTTAAGCGTTATTTCCTTATTGTTCATATACAGAAATTTCCCCTCAGATCGTCAGATTCATTGGCATTATCATTGCAATAAGTATGCCGAGAAGCGCGCCGCCGAGAACCTCAAACGGTGTGTGACCAAGATATTCTTTAAGTTCTTTCTTCTTTTTCTCAGGCTTCTTCTCCGCGGATTCCTCGCTGGGTTTTATCCCCCTGACTGCAAATATACGGTTTATCCTGTTTATCTCACGCGCGTGAAGTCCCGCAGAACGTCTTACGCCCATTGCGTCATACATTACTATCATAGCAACGATGAACATTATTGCAAATTCAGATGAACCGAATCCGCATTTTCTGCAAACAGCAATAGTCGCCGAGCACACCAGAGAAGAGTGAGAACTCGGCATTCCTCCCGCTCCGAAAAGACGCTCGGGATTGAATTTTTTAGTCTGTAAAAGGTTCAGCAGAGTTTTTATGACCTGCGCCATACACCACGAAAGCATCGCGGCGAAAAGAACATAATTATATGAAAGCGTATTCATGTTTTTCATTCCTTTGTTTAATACTCCCGTTTCAGAAGAAACAGCGTAAGCTCGTTTAAAAATTCGGTATTTTCAAAAGCTTCGAGAGCTTTCAGAGCCTCATCGGTAAGTACACCCGCCGCTCTGCGGGAATTTTCGATACTGTTCAGAGTAACATATGTGGTCTTTCCGTTATCGCTGTCGCTGCCAATCGGTTTGCCAAGCAGCTGTTCGTCTCCCGTTACATCCAGAATGTCGTCAATTATCTGAAACGCAAGACCAAGCTTTTCAGCGTACAGTCCTGCAGCTGCTATTTTTTCATTTTCAGCACCTGCCGCTATGCAGCCCATTTTACAGGCGCATCTGAGCAAAGCTCCGGTTTTCATCGAGTACATATTCAGAAGCTCGTCTTCTGTCATCTTTCTCGCAAATATCGTATCTATTACCTGTCCGCCGATCATGCCGTTTACTCCCGTAGCTTTGGAAAGCTCAGCAATAAGCGCAATTTTTGTCTCCGCAGATACGCCTTCGCCGCCGCTTATAACCTCATACGCAAAATTAAGCAGCGCGTCCCCAGCCAGAAGAGCCTGTGCTTCGCCGAACGCAGCGTGGCAAGATGGTTTTCCGCGGCGCATATCGTCGTTGTCCATACATGGCAGGTCGTCGTGGATAAGCGAAAATGTGTGTATCATTTCCAGTGCGCACGCCGCAGGGAACGCAGATTCAACAGTTCCCCCGCATACACGGCAGAATTCGACGGTAAGTATGGGACGTATCCGTTTTCCGCCTGCGGAAAGCGAGTATGTCATAGCCTCCGCGACCTTACGCTGACCTGTCGTTCCCGCCAGAACAAGGTTCATATAGTCCTCAAGCTTTCGGTTTACAGTGTCGGAAAGCTCGTCCAGACGTTTTGTAAATTCAGCAGTCAAAATAAATCCTCCGTTTTAAAAATGTCATTCGGAAACGTCCGGTTCTTCAACGGTAACAAGCAGCTCCGCGCTGTCCAGCAAACTGCGGCACTTGCCCAGAAGATCAGTTCCCTCACGGTATATTTCAATGGACTCTTCAAGCGAGATCTCATTATTTTCAAGCTTTGAGATGATTTCATCAAGCCGTTTCAGTGATCGTTCAAAATTCAAATTAAGACACCTCCGTTAGCTGATTACAGCGGAAACAGTTCCGTCCGAGAGACGGATATCCACCTTGTCTCCCTCCGACAAATCCTCTGCGGAATTGACAAGCCTTTCGCCCTTATAGACAAGTGAGTAACCTCTGCTCAGTGTTTTGAGAGGACTCAGCCCATCCAGAACGGCAGCCTTTTCCGCAAGCTGTCCCCCGCAGATTCTGAGTTTTAGATTATACGCTGCTTCAAGGCGCTTTTTCGACTGTGAAAATTTTTCTCTCAAACGAACTGCTCTTTCCCTCGGATTTAAGCTTTCAAGCCGCCTTGCAGTATTTTCAAGTATACGGTACTTTTCTTCAAGTCTGTTCAAAAAGCCGTTCGTCAAAGCCTTTTCAAGAGCGTTAAGCCGTCCGTACAAAAGCGTGATATCCGGAACGGCAAGTTCGGCTGCCGCAGACGGAGTAGGCGCGCGCAGGTCGGCAGCCATGTCCGCTACGGTGAAGTCAGTTTCGTGCCCCACTGCGGAAATTACAGGCGTACTGCACCCGTGGAGACACCGCGCCACCGCCTCGGTATTGAACGCAGACAAGTCCTCGAAAGAACCGCCGCCCCGACCGCAGATGAGCAGATCCATGCCCCGCTTGTCCGCATGATGTATCGCACTGCATATTGATTCCGGAGCGTCCGCACCTTGCACTGCCGCAGGAAAAACAATCACCTCTGCAATTGGATACCGTCTTGACAAAATATTAAGCATATCCTGAAGCGCGGCGGCGTCCGCAGAAGTCACTATACCTATCTTTTTCGGCAGAGACGGCAGCGGCTTTTTGCGGGATTCATCAAAGATTCCCTCCTGCGAAAGCCTTTCTTTAAGCTGCTCCAGCGCAAGATAAAGCGCTCCCACGCCGTCAGGCTGCATATCGGTGACGTAAAGCTGGTACAATCCGTCACGCTCATAGACACGAACGTCAGCCGAAACAATGACCCTCATGCCGTTTTTGGGCATAAACGGAAGTCTGGAAGCCATATTGTTGAACATTATTGCCTTTACCGAACTTTCTCCGTCCTTAAGGGTAAAGTAAAAATGTCCGCTTTTGGCGTGATTGGTAAAATTTGAAATTTCGCCTCTGATAAGCTTTCCGTGTAGATTTCCGTCCTCCTTGAGCTTAAAGGCGATGTATCTGTTAAGCTGTGAGACAGTAAGAATTGCGCTCATATAAAATTTCCTTTCAGAGCCGCGAAAACAGCTGTTCCCGCAGCGTTGTCGCAGGAAAATTCGGGTTCAGCAAAACAGGACTCAAACTCGATTTCAAGCCTGTCCCGTATTATCCTGTCCGACATTACTCCGCCCGCAAAAACCACAGGCATTGTTCCCCGTGATTCCAAAGCGTGACGTGTCATTTCCCTGACCGCCGAATAGACATACTGCAAACAGAACATTGCCGTATCTTCGGGACTTTCGCCCTCGTCAAGCATTTTCCTGCACTTGTTTTCCACTCCCGAAAGACAGCAGCTTCCGCCTTTAAGTACGGGTTTTATCTTAAATTTCCTGCCGCTTTTTCCGGCAAGCTTTTCAAGCATTTTTCCGCATGGAAAATCAAGCCCCAGCATAAGACCCACTCTGTCTATCACCTGTCCCGCTTTCAGGTCAAGAGACATTCCCAGCTCGGTAACCTTGACAATGCTTTTCTCGTCCGGTTCGGCAAGCAGGCAGTCGGTAGTCCCTCCGCTGACATGAAAAGCAATAAAGCTTTCCTTGACAAGATCAAATCTGCCGGCAGAGTAAAGAGCGGCGAGAATGTGTCCGACCTGATGAGAGGTTTTATAAACGGGGATTCCGTTCACCACTCCGATCGAGTCTGCAAGTCCCTCTCCGCACAAAAAGCACGGCATATAGGAACCGCTCATATTCCTGGGTCTGACCGAGACACCCACAGCGACAGGAACTTCTCCAACGTCCTCAAAAAGTGATCTCACAATTTCGGGAAGCTGCTTTGTGTGGTGGAAAACCGCGTCGCTTTGCCTCAGTCCGAGCTCTCCTTTTTTGACAGGCAGCAGCTTTTTTACCTGCCTGACTGTACCGTCCGACGTGTCGAACAGAGCGGCGGAAGTGGTGTAGTTGCTTGTGTCAATCCCCAGTATTTTCATTTTCCGTGTTATCCTTATATCTGCTTCTGCTGAACGCGCCCAGCAGACCGTTCACAAACTGTACATCAGTCTCATAAGCGAACTTCTGTGCGAGAATTACAGCCTCGCTTATCGCAACGTTATCATGTACCTGAGGGTCGTAAAGCATTTCGTAGACCGCAATTCTGAGAATCGCGGTCAGTACTTTGGGTATGCGGCTGAACTGGCGCTTCTCGCTGAATTTTGCAATTATCCCGTCGATCTCTGAAGATTTTTCATCAATCGCCTTGAACATATTTTCAACGTCCTCGGTTATTTCAAAAACGTCAGCCTCGTAAGCCGTATCAAGTATCTCATCTGGCGTATCGCTGCTGAACAGCTTTTCAAATGTAAGAAAAAAAACCGCTTCTCTTATTTCACTTCTTTTCAATTTGCACAATCCTTTCTGCAAGCTCTAATGACTAAAAAGTAAAAATACGCGGAAAAGCAAGCCCTCGCCGTAAAAGGAGAGCCTGCTTCCGTTATTTGTTATTTTCGTTATCTTCGCTATCGAAAACTATTCCGTAAATGTATACGTTGACCTTTGTAACTGCGATACCCGTCATGCTCTGCACGTCATCCTTGACGCGCTGCTGGACCTTTTCCGCAGTATTCTTGACCTTGCATTTTCCCGAAACATTTATTCCGAGAGAGATCTCCGCCGAACCGTCGCTGACCTTTACGTCAACAGCAGAATGCTGACCTGCCCGTATAAACAAATCTGCAAAGCTCACCTTAGATTTCACGAATCCGCATACGCCTTCAACGTCCGACGCGGCGATCTCCACAATCTTGCAGATAACGTTCTCGAAAATTTTAAGGCTGTTTGTCTCTTCCGTTCTGACAGTTTTGCTCATAATGATACCTCCTTGCCATTAAGCTGACGGATGATCATTATGCCTTGTCAGCCTTTCAAAAAAATGTATGTATATTTATTATACCAAATTTTTTTGAAAGAAACAACTACTTAACCTCAAAAATTCTAATATTTTCTGCAGGAATTGTCACCTCTGTTAACAAAATATCTTTAATTTGTGCTGCTTCGGCAGGAACAAGACCTTCAGACTTCACAACAATGTTAGCCATAGAGCCGTTCAGATACACCACACAATCCTCAAAACCCTGCGCTTTTATCAGGCTTTCAATAGCGCTTTCGCTCTCGGAAAGCTTTGAAAGTGTAACAGCCTCGCCTGTATAGGTAGCGTTTTCCTCGTCGGAAAGATCTCCGCCGCCGAGTATCGCCGATAAAGTTTCTACCGCTTCGTCACGGGAAGTCATTCTGGCAAGACGTACCTGCGCAAAGTAATCACTCTCGCCCGATGCGCTGACAAATGCCGCGTCGCCGTAGTTTGCCGCTTCAATGCTGCCGACGTCCACTGTGTCGCTCGCACCTGCCATTGTCTTTTCAGCGGTGATGTCGTCCTCAACGGAAGCAAACGCGTAGTTCATATAGACTGCCACGCCCAGAATAAGCGTAAGACACGCAAGAATAATGTGCTTTTTGCCGATAATAAGATTTGGCTTTCTCATAAAAATTTCCTCCTATTTCATTTCTGCAACGTAAATTTTGCTTGTTGAAATGTCAAGCGCGGTGGATACCGCCTTGTAAATCTTTTCGCATACCCGCGGATCATCGCCTCCCTCGCAAACAATTACAACTCCCTTTATTGACGGATTGTTTACCTTTTTCACCAACGCCTCCTTCTGTGAACCCTTGTCTATTATCACATAGCTGTTTTCCGCCTGCGAGGTTCCTCTTTTTACCGTTTCGGCATAAACGTATTCCTCTGTGGAGCTTACTGTAAGCATCACCTGCGCCTTCCCCACGCCCTCTATGGACATCAGTATCTCGCTCAGCTTTGAGTCTATGCTGTCAGCGTACAGTTCCGAGTACCCAAAAGCAACGGATCCGTTTTCCTCGATCTTCACGGACTTTTTTTCGTCCGCGCCATTTCCGCCTGACAGATCGGAAATAAGTATCAGCGCTATAGCCAGTATTCCCGTTATCATGGCAGCTTTGAGAAAAATCGGTTTTTTGGATATCTCCTTAAGCTTTTCGATAAATTCGTTCATTGCTTTTCCTCTTTCTAATTTTCCTCGCCGTTCTCCGTAGAAATCACAGTAACGGCAACATTATTCCCGATTTGTTCCGAAACGCAGCGTCTTGCGGATTCAGCATCGGCAGCGTTTTTTAACGCAATTTTTACCTCACTAATAGATATGCTGTAGTTTTCCGAAATATTTATACTTGTCTCAACTTCTTCTGGATAAATTTCATTTTCGTGAAGAATTGATTCCACAACTGCGCTTATGTTACTTTCCGCCGACCTAACGAAGTAATCGTCCGCTCTTTCGCCAAGGGATTCATAGTAATCAGAACTTGCCGCCGCGGCTTCAGCTATTTCGGGAAGATCAAACCGTCCGCTTGCTATTGGCTTTATCAGACTGAGGATAAATATCAGCGAAAAAATTATTTTAAGCTGTCCCGCAAATTTTTCTGACGGATACAGCGAATTGAAAACCGCGATTACTATTCCCAAAAAACAAGCTGTAAGAGATATTGCACGAAATGTTTCCACGATCATCACCTCAAGAAATGTTAAGTCCCACCAGCATAAGTATTGCCGTAGCGATTATCAGCATTACCGCAAAACAGACAAGTATGCTGAAAACCGCCGACAGTATCCACTCCGTATTTTTGACAAGAACTTTTATTTGTGACAGACCGAAAAGCTCCGCCG